>JBEKST010000121.1:0-9099 GCA_049516815.1 Bacteroidales bacterium
GATAGTTAATGGCAAACGACAGGACTGTAATTGGTTGGTACAATGTGACATGGTATGAAGAAAAATATTTTACAATACTTTTCCACGAAAGATTCAGAATTTCAGGATATTTTGTAAAGAAATCTGTGTCATCATTAGACAGGAGAGGATATTTTAGCATTCCTGAATAAATGATCATTGTAAAAATGCATAAAATCAATAAAACTAAAAAGCTCTTCTTTTTAGACAGATATTGTTCCATGTGAGAAGGTTCAGATATACAAGAAGATTATTTTACCGGGAAGCCGGTATTTTTCATGATGTGAGACCTCAATAGGCCCTGACATTTTTCCCCTCTATATAATTGATGAAGGATTTGTTCACCACTTTGTTCCCTCCGGGAGTCGGATAATTTCCTGTAAAATACCAGTCACCCGTATGATTAGGGCAAGCCGTATGAAGGTCTTCAATGGTCTGGTAAATGATCTCGATCTTTGCCCTGACCGAAGGAGGTGTCAGAAGTTCAGAAACTTTTTCCGAGATTCTGTAAGCTGTGAAGGGCTTATAAATTTCTTTGACGAAATTCTGAATTTCTTCCTTTGGAAAGTACTCCTGGGCCTTTGCTTTTTTATAAACATCGTTGATCACGTTTTCCAGATGGGATTCCTTCAGCAGTTCGATGGCGGCTTTGTAAGCGATAAAGTCTGAGAGTTTGGCCATATCGATGCCGTAGCAGTCGGGGTAACGGATCTGTGGTGCGGAGGAAGCGATAATGATCTTTTTCGGCTCCAGCCTGTCAAGAATGCGGATAATGCTTTGTTTCAGTGTTGTTCCCCTGACGATGGAATCATCGAGCACAACCAGGTTGTCCTTTCCTTTACGTATGCTTCCGTAAGTGATGTCGTACACATGTGCAGTCAGGTCGTCACGCTGTGAATCCTGTGCAATGAAGGTCCGCATTTTCATGTCTTTCACAGCTACCTTTTCCACCCTCGGACCCAGTTTTAAGATGGCATCGAGTTCAGCCGGCGTCAGTTTCCCACGGGCTTCCAGAATGCGGTCTTTCTTGATAGTGTTGCAAAAAAGTTCAATTTCCTCTATCAGACCATAATAAGCATCGATAGCCGTATTCGGGATGTAGGAGAAAACGGTATTTTCCAGGTCATAATCGATTGCTTTCAGGATCGCGGGTGCAAGAAACTTACCCAGGTTTTTCCGTTCCCTGTAGATCTCTTTATCTGTTCCACGGGAAAAATAGATTCGCTCGAATGAACAGGCTCTTTTCTCCAGGGGTTTACGGAATTGTTTTTCAGCTACCGTTCCGTCTTTTTTAACAATCAGGGCATACCCGGGCTTTAATTCCTTCACCGATTCAAAAGGAACATTAAAGGTGGTCTGTATAACCGGCCGTTCGGAGGTGGCAATCACGACCTCCTCGTCATGGTAATAAAATGCCGGCCGGATCCCACTGGGATCGCGCATTACAAAAGCATCACCGTGACCCAGCAACCCGGCAATAACATAACCTCCATCCCAGCTTTCGGCCGAATTCTTTAATATCCGCTGGATGTTAAGGTGTTTGGCAATCTGCTTTGTAATCTCCCGTTTCGGGAAGCCCTGTTTTTTGAATTTCCGGTAAAGGGCTTCATTCTCTTCATCGAGGAAATGACCGATCTTCTCCAGGATAGTTATAGTATCAGAAGTTTCAACGGGATATTGCCCAAGGTCGATGAGCTTTTCAAAAAGCTCGTCTACATTGGTAAGGTTGAAATTCCCGGCCAGCACCAGATTCTTCGTCATCCAGTTATTTTCGCGTAAGAAAGGATGGATATTCAGCAGGGAATTTTTTCCGTAGGTGCCATAACGCAAATGTCCCAGATAAAGTTCTCCGAAAAAATCAACGTTATACTTTAGCCAGTTTACATCACAAAGCCGCTGCGGATACTTTTCTATGACCTGTTGGATCTGATCATGGAAGGATGAAAAAATATCTTTAATTGGGGAATCAGAATCGGATCGCAAGCGATTGATGTATTTATTCCCGGGTTCAAGATCAAATTTGATACTGGCAATTCCTGCTCCATCCTGCCCCCGGTTGTGCTGTTTCTGCATCAACAGATGCAGTTTGTTCATGCCATAGGTCGCGGTGCCATACTTTGCCAGGTAATATTCGAGAGGTTTCAGAAGGCGTACCAGGGCTATCCCGCATTCATGATTGATCCTGTCGCTCATTCAGAAAGGGATTTTTATGAGGGTACAAAGGTAAGAAAATAATCAGTTAGGATCAGAGCGAGACAGGGAATGAAAAAAGTAAGTATCTTCTTCATATGAATATTTTGTTAAATTTATCCTTCAAATGATAAACCACATCACAGCTGTTGAATTTCTTGACCGGGCCCGTGTAATTCCGATAATTGACGTGCGTTCGGAAAAGGAATACCTTCAGGGACATATTCCGGAAGCCATTAACCTGCCTCTTTTTAATAATGAGGAACGGGCGGTTGTCGGCACTCTTTATAAAAATTCAGGAAGAGAAGCTTCGGTGTTAAAAGGGTTGGAACTGGCAAGTCCGAAACTGGTTGATTTTGTTAAGCAATTGTATAAAATTACAGATCAGAAACAACTTCTTATTTATTGCTGGAGGGGTGGGATGCGAAGCGAAAACATGGCCTGGCTGTTTCAATTAGCCGATTATGAGGTTTTTGTCATGAAAGGAGGATATAAGGCATACCGGCGATTTATCAGGGAGAGATTGTCTCAACCCGCAAACGTCATCATCCTTGGTGGGTTGACCGGAAGCGGGAAAACGGAACTACTTCAACTGCTCGAAAAGATGGGGGAACAAATTCTTGATCTGGAAAAACTGGCATGTCATAAGGGTTCTGTTTTCGGAGGATTCGGACAGCCTAATCAACCTACCAATGAACAGTTTGAAAATGATATTTTCGGGGCCTGGGGGAATATAGATCCTTCCAAGCTCGTCTGGATCGAAGATGAAAGCCGGATGATCGGGAATGTCAGCATCCCGGATCCCTTGTTTGAACAAATGAGCCGGGCCGTAATGATCGAAGTTAAGACCAGCAGGGAACAAAGGATACGCCGGCTTGTCGATGAATATTCAAAGGTTGAAAAACAAAACTTGCAAAATGCTGTATTGAAGATCAGTGAAAAACTGGGAGGAACCAACACCAAAACAGCGCTAACAGCAATTAATGCCGGTGATTTCGAAACGGTAACCGGTCTGGTATTATCATATTATGATAAAACTTATAATCATTCAGTTCTGAGAAGAGAAAATCAAGAAATCCGATCTGTATTCATTGAAAGTGATGATCCGATAAAAAATGCTACACTTATTCTGGAAACAGGAAAATCTATAAAAAGAAATATGTTTTAAACCATGGAAAGCATTTATCTCGATTATAATGCAACCACCCCAATTGATCCGCTCGTGGCAGATGCAATACGCCCTTTCCTGCAGGATATTTTCGGGAATCCTTCCAGTATCCATGCAGAAGGCTTCAGGGCAAAGGAAGCAGTTGAAACTGCGCGGAAGCAAGTTGCAGCAATGCTGAATTGCCATCCCGATGAAATCGTTTTTACCAGCGGAGGCACTGAATCGAACAATTTTGCCATCAAGGGTATTGCTTTTGCCAACAGGAATAAGGGGGACCACATCATCACCTCCTGCATTGAACATCCTTCTGTGATAGAGGTGTGCCGTTACCTCGAAAAGCAGGGATTCACTGTAACCTATTTGCCGGTGGATGAATATGGGCAGGTAGATCCAGCCGACGTGGAAAAAAAAATTACTTCCTCCACGATCCTGGTAACCATCATGCATGCGAACAATGAAACCGGTACGATCCAACCGGTTGAAAAAATCGGTCAGATCGCGGGAAAACATAGAATACCATTTCACAGTGATGCAGCCCAGAGTGCAGGTAAGATCCCGGTGGATGTGGGAAAAATGAAAGTGGACCTTCTTTCCTTGGCTGGCCATAAAATTTATTCGCCAAAAGGTGTCGGGGCTTTGTTTATCCGTCGTGGGGTTCACCTTGAAAAACTCATTCATGGCGCCGACCATGAACAAAACCTGCGTGCAGGAACCGAAAATGTGATGTCGATTGTGGGATTTGGTAAAGCATGTGAGATAGTTACTGGCAGGCTGCATCGACCATCTGACAATATACAGGGACTCAGGGATCTTCTATTTCAGCAGATCAAAAAGGAAATTCCGGAAATTAAACTGAACGGCCATCCTGAGCACAGACTTCCCAATACACTCAACATCAGTTTTCCCGGTGTCGAAGCTGCCCTGTTACTTGGGAAAATTGCGCCGGTTGCTGCTTCTGCAGGTGCAGCATGTCATTCAGGGAATGAAGTGATTTCCCCGGTACTCTCTGCCATGAAAGTCCCTGATCATCTTGCCATGGGTTCAATCCGTTTCTCGCTTGGGCGGATGACGAAACAAAGCGAAATCAAACAAGCCATTCCTATCATTGTCAATGCTTACAGAACACTAACTAATACGCATCCAGCATCCAGCATCCAGCATCCAGCATCTGCGATTAAACTCACCCACTTCACCCATGGCCTGGGTTGCGCATGCAAGATCCGCCCGCAATATCTGGAAAAGATCCTGAAAGACTTACCAGTTTCTGATGATCCCAATGTATTGGTTGGATTGAAGAATCCGGATGATGCAGCGGTTTACAGGATCGATGACCGGACAGCCATTGTCCAGACCGTTGATTTTTTTACACCGATTGTGGATGACCCTTATGATTTTGGCGCAATTGCTGCGGCCAATGCATTGAGTGATATATATGCCATGGGGGCAAAGCCATTATTTGCTCTGAGTATCGTTGGTTTCCCTGAAAAACTTCTCCCACCTGAGGTTCTTCAGCAAATCCTCCGGGGAGCTACGGATAAAGTTTCAGAAGCAGGAATCAGTATTATCGGGGGTCACACCATCGAAGATACAGAACCTAAATTCGGACTGGTCGTAACCGGTAGCATTGACCCGGGAAAAATCCTGACGAATTCTTCAGCGAAACCGGGCGATGCGATCATCCTGACCAAACCGGTTGGCACAGGTATTCTTTCTACAGGGATAAAACGAGGCCTCGTTGACCGTGAAACTGAAAAACGCATGATTGCCGTAATGACTCAGCTGAATAATAAAACCGCTAAAATCATGACTGCTTTTCCTGTGAGCGCTTGCACGGATGTGACCGGGTTCGGGTTGCTGGGGCACCTGAAGGAGATGATCAGGGGAAGACATATTGGTGCCGAGGTCGATCATAAAAAAGTACCGGTTCTGCCAATGACATGGGAGCTTGCTGCCATGAACATGATCCCGGGAGGAACCCGCAACAACCTTCAATTCGTGGAAGACATTATAGAATGGGATGAAAATGTTCCTGAACTGGCAAAAATGATACTGGCAGATGCCCAGACATCCGGGGGATTGATGATCACTTTACCTGCAAAGGAAGCGAATAAATTTATCGAACAATGCAGGCTGGCAGGGATCAGCGATGCTGCGGTGATCGGAAACATTAAAAAAGGGGAGAATATCCGGGTGCTTTAGGGGACGGACAAATTGCAATAGCCGCCAGGATCATCTTCGAGGTGTTCGATCTGTCCTACGAAAGATCACAACATTACTCGATAATAAACTATCTAACCCCGGACGTTTTAGATTGAATACTTTGATCTCTCCTGGTACGGTCTTAAACCCGGGCTGTATTATTACCTCGTTGACAATAAACAATCCATCGGGCGAAAAATTATCGTCAGATAAGAGAACGGAAAAACTTTTTAACCTAATTTTGTTTCTCATTAATTTTAGTTAATTTTGCTTCCCGGGAAAATCCTGTAAGACTCGTGAATTGCTAGTATCTACACACTTTTACAATGAATTCCATGCGGATTTTTTCCTTCATTTTACGTTTAATTTAAATGGATTTTCATGGATAGCAATTTTACTGATGTTCTGGAAAGAGTAAGAGAACTTTTTTTCAAATATGGTGTCAGGAGTGTTTCGATGGACGATATATGCCGGGATCTTGGCATCTCAAAAAAAAAATTATACCAGCTTTTTTCCAGTAAAAATGAACTGGTAGAGAAACTGCTCGAACTGGAAAGAGAGAACTTTGAGATCATCTTTGACACTTATAACTTTGAAGGTGTAAATGCCATTGATATTCTGCTTACGGTGAGCAAAGAAGTGGGTGAAAGGTTCCGGGATGTGAGTCCTTCTATGACCTTCGACCTGAAAAAATATTATCCCGACATTTATCGCAAGCATATTGATGAAAGGATCAATTTTATCTTTAAGAAGATCCAGATCAATCTTGAGAAAGGGATCAACCAGGGTGTTTACCGGGATGACCTGAGCGTGGAACTGGTAGCCCGTCTTTATATCCGCCGTCTCATCGACCTTCATAACCCGGAATTCTTTCCTGCCGACAAGTTTTCTTTCCAGACACTTTTTGAGGCGATGTTCGACAACTTCATCCGGGGAATTGCCAACGCCAAAGGAAATGAGTACTACGAAAAACAAAAACGAAAAGTAAATTTTAACAAATTCAACAAATGAAGCGGATTTTTTTCCTGATAGCTGTTATTTCATGCTTCTTCATCCACTCGAAAATACAAGCACAACTTAAACCGGCATTGTCATTTTCACTGAAGGAGGCTCAGGATTATGCCTTTACCAATAACTATGACCTGAAGAATTCTGCCTATGACGTGCTGATCGCAAAAAAAATGGTCAAACAGAATACTGCTATCGGCCTTCCACAGTTAGATGGCGGGATAGACTACATAGATTACCTGGCTTTACCGGTTACCCTGCTTCCTGCAGAATTTGTAAATCTGATGTTGCCACAAAACCAACCGCATTACCCGGCTGGTTCTTCAATACCGATCACATTTGGCCAGGAATACAATGCCACTTTAAGGGCTAAGCTTACGCAGTTGATTTACAGTGGCCAGTACCTTGTCGGGTTGCAAACCGCAAAAGCCTATCTTGAAACCGCCAAGCAGAAGATGATAAAAGATAAAATGGATGTAAGGGATCTTGTTGCCGAAGCCTATATCGGACTTTTGATCGTTGAAGAGAGTACAAAGATACTCGATTCTACCTACAAAACAGTGAACCAGATGTTGGAAGATGGCAAAGCCACCTTAAAACAAGGGTTGATTGAGGATATCGATGTTGACCAGATGGAATTGAACCGTTCGAACCTGGAAGCTACTTTAATCACCACCAAAAGCCAGCAACTGATCGCATACAATTATTTGAAATTTCTTTTGGGGATCAACGGAAACCAGGAAATCAAACTGACCGACAACCTGACATTTTTCCTGAATAATGTGAGCCAGGACGCACTGAACAACCAGCAATTCGATTATAACCGAAATATCGATTACACAATTCTCAAAAAACAGGAATACCTTACCCTGATGCAATATAAACTCTCGAAAACGGCGTTTCAGCCTATACTGGCAGGTTTCTTTGGCATCTCGGGAAATGCCCAGCGGAATGAATGGTCGTTCTTCAATGACAAGTACCCCTGGTACAAGACTGTAAACTGGGGGCTCTCATTGACTATCCCGATCTGGAGTAGCGGAAGCCGGAGATATTCCATGGACCAGGCCCGTCTTAATGTGGAGAAAATGAAGGTGACGGATGAAAAAGTGAGGGTTCAGCTCCAACTCCAGGTAGAGACTTCAAAAAAAGATTTTACCAATTCTTTCCTGGTTTTCAGCAATAAGAAAAAAGGCCTGGATATTGCCGGAAGGATCTATGAAAAAACATTCTCGAAATACAAACAAGGCGTATCGTCCAGTACTGATCTGAACCAAAAATACAGTCAATTCCTATTGTCGGAATCAGATTATATCCAATCCCTTTATGATCTTCTAAAGAACAGGATCCATCTGGCGAAACTGCTGGAGAAGGTTTAGTCTGAGGTCAGAAGTCGGAGGTCTGAGGTCAGAAGGTGTCAGATTGCAACATTTTAATGGAATTCAAAACTTTTCTTACTTTTTTGAATTACCTTTTTAGGAAAGGCCGATTAATGGTTAAAAATCATTAATATGGCAGAAAAAGGAATCAAGTCACTAAACGATCTTGAAGTCTACCGGCTTTCTTATTCATTATCTGTTGAAATTCAGTATCTCACACTTACATTTCCTAAAGAAGAAATGTACTCATTAACCAGCCAGATCAGGCGTTCTTCACGATCTGTTGCGGCTAATATTAGTGAGGGGTTTGCAAAAAGATTTCACGAAAATCTTCTCAGACAACACTTGTTAGTTGCCTTAGGATCTCTTGCAGAAACAAAAACCTGGCTGGAATTTGCAAGAGACTTTTCATACATCTCTGAGGAAAAATTTGATGAATTTTTTGAGAAATATGATTTAGTCGGTGCAAAACTTTTTAGACTTTTTAGTACTTGGAATTCAATCTAATTTTCCAAATAACCAACTCAATTGTTTATTTTTCATTTCAAATCTCCGACCTCTGACCTCCGACCTCTGACCTCAGACCTTCGATGAAATCCTCCTCTTCCGTTCTCTCAACCATCTCCTGTGTCTGAATTTCAGCTTCATTTCGAAGTCGATAAGATAAAGCGCAGGAACAAAAATGAGGGTCAGGAAGGTGGCAAAACTCAGTCCGAAGATTATAGTCCAGGACAAGGGGCCCCAGAACATCATATTGTCTCCTCCGAAATAAATATGAGGATTCAGCTCAGTGAACATGGTAACAAAATTGATGTTCATTCCAACAGCAAGCGGTACCAATCCCAACATGGTTGCTGTAGCCGTGAGGATGACCGGGGTGATCCTGGTCATTCCGGCCCGGATGACGGCTTCCCGGGTTCTGAGCCCGCGTTCTATCAGGGTATCGGAAAACTCCACGATCAGGATTCCGTTTCTTACCACGATGCCTCCCAGCGCCACAATACCGAGTCCGGTCATGATCACGCTGATGGTCATATGAAAGATGAAGATCCCGAAAAGGACGCCGATGATGCTGAACACTACTTCGCTCAGGATGATGAAGGATTTGCTCACCGATCCGAACTGCGTGATCAGAATGAA
>JBEKST010000122.1:0-8902 GCA_049516815.1 Bacteroidales bacterium
CTTGAATTGATCCGTGAATATCATACTGTCGTCATTCTTGATGCCATCAGAACGAAAGACGGAATGCCGGGTGACGTATACTATTTCAACCCGTCTGATTTTCATGAGACCATGCATCTTTCCAACCTGCATGATGTCAATTTTATTACGGCCCTCGAACTTGCAAAAAAGATCAAGCTGTCGATCCCGGAGACCATACACATCATTGCTGTAGAAATAGTGGAAGATCTCGAATTCGGACGTTCATTAAGTCCTGAACTTGAAGAAAAGTATCCTGAGATCTTTCAACGTGTCCATGACCATTTATATTCCAAGTTGTTTATGGTCGAAGGATAACTTTTTTCGATTCTCCTTTTCCATAAATTTAACTCTAAGGTGCCAAGACACAAAACGAATTTCTCTGTGGATCTCAATATTTTCTCTGTGTATCTCTGTGTAATAAATTTTTCCCCGGATTGGAAGTACACAGAGAGCCACCGAGGTCAAAAAGAGGTTCACAGAGGATTTTATTTTTCATCTTCGCATCTTAGCGATAAAGAAAAAAATCCTTTCAAAAAAATCGAATTTCAATGTCAAAGTTAAGAAATCCCGTATGGAAGATTACTTAACCACTTCATCTTCCTTTCTCCAGGCAGGATCGACGATGCAGATGAATTTCAGGTTGCCGGGGCCGGGATTATGGATGCACTGCCATTCCATAGGCGGAATGTAAATTGCTTGTCCCGGAATAACTTCCTGGGTTTCTTCCCCGATGTGCATGATCCCTTTCCCTTCGAGGATATAGTATACCTCAGAAGTACGCAGGAAATGTTCATAGGAAGTATCGCCGGATTTCACTGTGGCATGAGCCAGGCTGTAATGCAGTTGAAGAGGAGCTTTATCCGGATGTAACAGTTCCCTGAGAATGGTGTTGTCGCCAGCAATAAATTCCGGAGATACGGACAGATCGGAAATGTACATAACAATTTTTTCCGGCGAAGATAAGGAAGATCTCAGAAATGAATACTCGAATATCGATCAACGAAATCTGAATTTCGATCTGATTTCAAACATCGTTGATCTTTTATTCGAGTATTCAATTCTACTGCTAATAAACCTCTCTTTTCAGATAATGTGTATGCAAAAGATCATGTGCCTTTTCGCTGAGTGGTTCTTCCAGAAAATCTTCATAAAGCGTAATCACTTCCGGATTTTCATGGGATTTCCGGATTTCCAGTCCCATCTCTTCGGCATACAGCGCCTGCAAACGTTTCTCACGGATCTCAGGATTGGTTGGGATGGGTTGTCCGCCTCCTCCCAAGCAACCTCCGGGGCATGACATGATCTCTATAAAGTGGTAATCGGCTGTTCTGTTCTTGACCGCTTGCATGATCACCTTGGCATTTGCCAGCCCATGTGCAACTGCAAGCTTTAATTCTACGCCATGCAGGAAACTCCATTCCGGTAAAGGATTTTCGATCAATATGGAAGCTTCCCGTACTCCCTGCAAGCCTCTTACCGGGGTCACGACAAGGTTTTCAAAAGGAATCTCACGACCGGTTATTTTTTCATAAACGGTTCTCAATGTTGCTTCCATCACGCCACCGGTTGCCCCGAAGATCACTCCTGCACCGGTTGCTTTTCCCATGATAGAATCATAATGATCATTTGGTAACGACTTGAAATCCATTCCTGCCTGGTTGATCATGATGGCCAACTCCCTCGTGGTAAGAACATAATCCACATCCTTGTACCCGCTGGCTCTCATTTCGGGGCGGTCAGCTTCAAATTTCTTCGCTGTACATGGCATGATCGAAACCGTCACGATATTTTCAGGTTTCAATCCCATTTTTTCGGCATAGTAGGTCTTCGCAAGAACGCCGAACATCTGCTGTGGTGATTTGCAGGTCGATACGTTGGGAATGAATTCAGGAAAAGTTTGTTCCAGGTATTTGATCCAACCCGGTGAACAGGAGGTAGTCATGGGAAGCACTGCCTCCGGATCCTCAAACAGGCTTTTTCTTCTCAGGCGATCCAGGAATTCATTTCCCTCTTCGATGATGGTCAGATCGGCAGAAAATGCCGTATCCAGGACCGAATCAAACCCAAGCTTCCGCAGCGCCGAAACCAGTTTCCCTGTCACCCGCTTGCCCGGTTCAATGTTCAGGTCCTCTCCGATGGCGATTCTTACTGCGGGGGCCGTTTGCACAATCACATGCTTTGTGGGATCGAAGATAGCTGTCCAGACTTCTTCAATGTAATTCTTTTCCACCAGTGCACCGGTGGGACAACGGTCAATGCATTGTCCGCAATTTGTGCATATCACTTCAAACAAAGGCCTTCCAAAATAAGTGGATATCTTCATGTCAGGTCCTTTGTAAACCGCGTTAACCGCGCTGACACCCTGGATCTGGGAGCAAGTCCGGATGCACCGCTGGCACCGGATGCATTTGCTGTCATCCTTAATGATCGAAGGAGAAAGGTCATCAATGGTATATTTTTTACCCGGTACAAGATCGATGAATAAGGGTTTGATGATCTTGAATTCTGAAGCAAGCGCCTGCAGTTCACATTTCCCGTTCTTATAACATTTTGTACAATCTGCATTGTGTTCCGAAAGCAGGAGGTCGATCATGGTTCTTCTCGCGCTCCTGACTTTTATGCTGTTGGTAAGGATTTCCATCCCTTCTTCCACCGGGGTGGCACAGGAGGCGATCAGTTGTTTCGAATGTTTTTCCTCTACCAGGCAAACCCGGCAGTTCCCGGCGATCCGCAGATCCTTATGATAGCAAAGTGTCGGGATATTGATATTGAATTGTTGCGCGGCATCGAGAATCGAAATACCGGCATCCACCTTAACATCGATCCCATCTAATTTCAGCCTGACCTTAGGAGTAATAGCTTCCGGTGAAGTATTCAATTCAAAGACTTCGAATTTTTCTTCGATTTCATCTTTTGCAAGCTGTAGGGTGATCCCGATATAGTCATAAATTTCCTGGCGTGAGAATTTGTAGTCTTTTGCTTCCAACAGATGCGACGTGATGATCTCGTTGAACACATCCAGCAGTTCAGCAATCTCCTTCGAATGGAAACCCTCGTTGAACCTGGCAACAGCGACATCTTCCATGTAGTTGATCATGAGGCTGCGGTCGGAATTGTAGACCGTGGAAGCCACCAGGTTATAAGTTGTACTGGTCAGAAGCCTGAAATCATCCAACGGTTTGTTCTGGTAATCTTTAAACTTCTCAGAATTGTCTAAGGAAAGGATACGGGCATTTATTTTCGAAAGGATCTTCTCCTTATCGGTGATCATCATTTCGTAAATCAACAAGTTGACCCGGATGGAGATGTGCTTCAGGGCTGCTTCATTCTTCGTGTTCCATTCCACCGGGTTGCTTTTCATGCGTGCCAGGAGAAATAATAATCTGCGTTCAATGTGATGTCGCGGCGAAGGCTCCCAGTTAAGCACCTTGCGGGTATAACTGGAATCCACGTAAAGCTTAAGGTCAACGTATTTAAGCATCCAGAACTTTTCAAAGGGAGGTGGTGTGATCCCTATCTTGCCCATCAAAGTCCTTAGTAAGATGCCTGGGTAAGCGATCCATTTTGGGACATGGATCGGCTTGACCGGTTCACCAAAATAATCTTTGGTTGCGATATCAAACAATACTTTGTGCGAGGTACACCCATCCGGACTGGCGGCATAGATGTCGAAAGAAGGTAGTTTGTGGCTCTGCAGGATGATGCTCAGCAGCAATTTGGCAAGTTCATGGATATGAATATATGAAACAGCCGATTCTCCTTTTCCGCCCAGGATGCGGGAATCATAATTCCGGGCCAGCCAGGTTTCGAGAAATTTGTATAATGGAGGGTATTCACATAGATCACTGAACACTGCTGCAAACCGAACCACCGTGCAGGGGAATTCTCTGGATACCTTCCGTAACAGTTCCTCTCCGAATTTTTTTGTCTTTGCATAGGCAAAATCTGCATCGGGAAGCGATTTCTCATTCACCACCTGGCCGGGAGGAGGAAAAACACAGGCAGCCAGCGAACTTGCAAAGATGAAGCGTTTGATATTGAGTTGCCGTGCCAGTTCCACTACGTTTATCATACCTTCCACGTTGGTACGCTGGTAGGCAGTATTATCGGAATAATCGAAATCATAGAAAGCTGCCAGGTGGAGGAGGTAATCGGCCCCGCCTTTGTTCTGAATGGTTTCAAGTACCTCTTTGAGCTGTACCTTGCTGGCAATGTCCCACTGAATCCAGTGGATGTTCGGGTGAAATGCGATGCCTGCTTCCCTCGATGACCGCCTGGCAATGGCAATGATCTGGTAATGTTCCTTGACCATATCCATGAAATAGCGGCCAATAAAACCGGATGCCCCGGTAATGATGATGGTTGGCGGATCATTTTTCATAAGCAAAACTCTTTTATTCTTTTGAAGATGAGGAAGATAATACTTTTGTAAATTGTTTTCTATAGAGAATGTAAAGCACAAGAATGGCAAATCCCATCAGGAAATCTGCAAGGCCTGAAAAAATCACCATCCATTTATTATCGACGAAGAAATAATAGGATAACAGGAAAATGGTAGCAACGAATTTGGCCGTGCAAGAGAGGACGATTAGCTTATATGAATTTTCCAGGTCCAGCGCCGCCCAAATATAAGCGACAGCCACTACCAGGTGGAATACCCCTCCCTGGTCGGCAAAGAACTTTTCTGTAAGATGAAACCCGAAAAGCTCGATAAAAGAGATCGGAAGAATGACAAGGGATATCCCAAAACAGATTGAATGTATTGCAACCAGCCAGAGAATCCACTTTAGCAGAAGATCATAGCGGATGTTTTTCATAATAATAATCGGTTATCTGTGAAATAATTAACAGGAGCCGGTAAAATTACTAAAAAAATCGAAACCGAAATATTTTAAATAAAATTGAATTCAATTTTTTACGCACCAAATCATTTGGAGACTCAAATATGATTCTTTCAAAATACGTATTTTTTGGAATAAAGTCCAGTACGCTTTTGTTTTCAATTATTAAATTTCGTAGTCATCTGAAGTTTTTAAAAAGATCTCTTCCGGGTAATTGATCGACAATAGGAACAACCCGTTAGCCGGCACCGAATACCCTGCTACCTTCCGGTCTTTTGAAAGGATGATCCGGTCAAGATCTTCCAGGCTGATCTTTCCTCTCCCCAGTTCGATCAACGTTCCGACTATAGCCCTGACCATATTCCTCAGGAAACGGTCCGCCGTAATAGTAAATACAAGAAGATTCTCTTTTTCTTCCCACCTGACATATTCCACGTGACAGATATTGGTTTTTGTTTCCTTAGGCAGCTTGGCAAAGGAGGTAAAATCCAGGTTGTCCTTCAGGATCTCTGCGCCCAGGTTCATCAGAACTGTATCGAGTTTCCCGGGATAATACCAGGAGAATTCATGTCGGAAGGGATCTTTCTTCCGTGTGATAATATATTGATAGGTACGCGAACGTGCGCTGAACCTGGAATGAGCATCTTCCTTCACCGGCAGGATTTCCTGGATGGAGATGGCATCGGGAAGGTAACCGTTCAGATGGTCAACCAGTTCCTTTCTTTCGGAAAGAGATAGTTCAGTAGAATGATCAAAGTGTGCGTAGAACTCACGAGCATGTACACCGGCATCGGTACGCCCGGCACCGGTGACTTCAACCGGTTCCCTGAAGATTATCGTCAGGGCATCTTTCAATGTTGACTGGATGCTCGGGGCATTGTGCTGGCTTTGCCACCCATGGAAGGATTCCCCGTTAAAGGATAATCGCAGAAAATAACGGTAATTCAAGGATCTGTCTATTTTCTGCAAAAGTAACAAAAAGAGAATATTTATCTTCAAAATATTGCCGCGTTTACCCGTAAAAATTTTGTTTAGACTGCTTATAAATTTTCAGTCTGTGAAAAAAATTAAATCCGGTTGTTAGTTGGTTAACAAAAGAACTCTTACCTTTGCAAAAATTTTCAAACGATTGTTTCCTCAACTAATTGAACCATTGTAATTACAATTAAAACCAATATAACATGGCAGCTAATAACAATCTGATTAAGGAGTTAGTAGAAAAGTATGGAAGAGACCGCACCAGCCTGATGCCTATTTTACAGGGTGTGGTTGAGCAGAATAATTTCATTTCGGATCTATATATGACCGAGATCGCAAAAGAGCTTGACCTTTCCGCCGCACAGGTATTCGGCACAGCCACCTTCTATTCTTTTCTCGATACAATTCCCCGCGGAAGATTTGTCATCCGCGTTTGCAAGACCATCACCTGCGATATGCACGGGAAAAAAATGATCGTCCAGACGCTGGAAAATTTGCTCAAGATCAAGGTCGGAGAAACCACCCAGGATAAAAAATTCACGTTACTTGAAACCAATTGCCTGGGATGGTGCCATAAAGGGCCTTCCATGCTCATCAACAATGATGTATATTCTGAACTTACTGCTGAAAGAGTTCATGAGATCATCGCCGAATACATGCATAAATAAGGTGTAATAAAAAAAACCAAGATACTATGGCAGAATTCCTGAAAAGAGTTGATTTAATATTCGGAGAATATTCGGATCAAAAATACAAGACACTGGAAAAAACGATTAAGCGCTCCAAGGATGATATCATCAAGGATCTCCTCGATTCGGGCTTACGCGGTCGTGGTGGCGCCGGTTTCCCTACAGCTATGAAATGGAAATTTACGATGGAACAGCCAGGGGACGAAAAATATGTCATTTGCAATGCCGATGAAGGCGAACCGGGAACATTCAAAGACCGTGAGATCCTGACGCAGGTTCCCCGCAAGGTATTTGCCGGTATGGCCATCTGCGGAAAAGTGATAGGAGCAAAGAAAGGATACATGTACCTTCGCGGGGAATATCGTTTCCTCTTACCTGGACTTCTGAAAGAATTGGATGATTACAATGAGACTGCGAAGGAACTCGGTATCGATTTCACGATTGAGATCCGGATGGGAAGCGGCGCTTATATCTGTGGTGAAGAAAGCGCACTTTTTGAATCCATGGAAGGTAAACGCGGTGAACCCAGGAACAAACCTCCCTATCCTACCGTCGCAGGTTATCTCAATAAACCCACTGTTATCAATAATGTTGAAACGTTTGTCAATGTCCTGATGATTTGCAGGATCGGGCCGGTTCAATATAAAAAGCTGGGAACCCGCGACTCAAGAGGATCAAAAGTGTTCTCCGTCTCCGGAGATACCCCGATCGCCGGCATCTATGAACTCGAGCTGGGTATGCCCCTGGAAAAATTCGTTGAAGAATTCGGTGATGGTGATACCAAAGCCGTCCAGGTCGGAGGAGCTTCCGGTTTCTGCGTTCCCAGGAAAAAATTCAAGGATACCATTATCGGTTTTGAAGGTGTTCCTACCGGTGGATCAATGATGATCTTCAACAGTTCACGATCTATGTACAATGTGCTTCATAATTACCTTAACTTTTTCGAGGAAGAATCCTGCGGCCAGTGTACTCCGTGCCGGGTGGGGTGCCAGCAGCTGAGAAAAGGAATTGAAGCCGTAAAAAGAGGCGACAAGCCCATCACCTATCTGGAACAGTTGATGAAGCTCAGCGAAACGATGAAGATCACGGCCAAATGTGGCCTCGGCCAATCGGTTGCCAATTCTTTCTCATCAATCGTGACCAACTTTAAAGAAGAAATGATTTACTAATCAATAAGACTTTATATTATATACTATGACAAAAGAGATCAACCTCAAAATTGATGGCCTAGATCTTTCTGTGGACGAGGGTACAACCATTCTCAATGCTGCACGAAAAGCCAATATCCAGATCCCCACCTTATGTTATCATGAAGATTTATGTGTTGCCGGAAACTGCAGGGTTTGTGTTGTAGAACAAAAAGGTTCAAAAAACCTGGTTGCATCCTGTGCCATGCCTGCTTCGGAAGGAATGGAGATTTTTACCAATACCGGGAAAGTTCGCTTTGCACGGAAACATATCGTTGAATTACTGCTTTCAGAACACAATGCCGATTGTACCAAATGTTACAAAAACGGGAACTGTGAATTACAGCACCTTGCATCTGAAATGCTTACCGGTGAACCGATGTTCATCGACCTTGTACCGGATCAGAAATACAGCATCGATAGATACAACATGGCCATTATTAAGGATGACAGCCGTTGTATCCGTTGCCAGCGTTGTGTAAGAACCTGCGAAGAGCTCCAGAGTGTGAGCGCACTCGATGTGGCTTACAGGGGAAATCGCATGAAGATCTCGACCTTCTTTGAACATCCGTTGTTTGAAGTGGTATGCACAAACTGCGGACAGTGTGTAAACCGCTGCCCGACCGGAGCTCTCATCGAAAGAAATTATATTGACAAGGTATGGGATGCTATCTATGATCCGACAAAACATGTAGTTGTACAAACTGCACCCGCAGTCAGGATCGCCCTTGGGGAATCACTCGGAATGCCCGTAGGCAAGATCGTTACCGGAAAGATGGTTGCAGCCTTGAAACGGCTCGGATTTGATTCTGTGCTCGACACCGATTTCACTGCCGATCTTACCATTATTGAAGAAGGGCACGAACTTTTATCCCGTCTCAGGAGAGTGCTGGTTGACAAGGATCCTACGGTTGCATTGCCGATGGCTACTTCCTGTTCACCAGGCTGGATCAAATTCATTGAACATACCTTCCCCGAATATTTGCCGAACCTCTCTACCTGCAAATCGCCTCAACAGATGTTTGGTGCCCTGGCCAAGACCTATTATGCGCAGAAACGGAATCTGGATCCGAAAAACATTGTCTCCGTCTCCATTATGCCATGTACGGCCAAGAAGTTTGAGGCAAACCGTCAGGAAATGCGTTCCAGCGGTTACATCGATGTGGATTATGTTCTTACTACACGT
>JBEKST010000123.1:0-8855 GCA_049516815.1 Bacteroidales bacterium
TTTATGAGAAATTAAGTTTGCTTTTTCCGGAAAAAAGCAGTTACTTTGCAGCCCAAATCAAAAAAATAGGCAACAAATAATCCCTTTCAGGGACAAGTCCACGATATTCATAGTTTTAATAGAAAAGTTTTATGGGCATTTACATTTTAGTATCCGTTTTGATCCTTATCACCTGCGTTTTACTGGTTCTGATCGTTCTGGTCCAGAATTCAAAAGGAGGAGGCCTTGCTTCCAATTTCCAGTCATCCAACCAGTTTATGGGCGTCAGGAAAACTGCAGATTTCCTCGAAAAAACAACATGGACATTAGCAGTTATCCTTTTGGTGCTTAGCCTTTTTTCCATTCTGATTATTCCGAAGAGCCAGGGAACCGTTAAAACCCAGGAAAGTGAGATGCAAAAACAGATCAACAATACGAAAACACAGCCTGCAAAGGATTTCCAGGCACCTCCCGCCACTCCCACTAAGAAATAATCAGGGATAAAGGAAAGCAAGGATTTACAGTGTCAGAATGTCATATCGTTCTGACATTTTTTTTTCTGCTCTTCGTTATTCTGAAAAATTGTCTCATTTCAATCCGGGAAATTCATTTGGCATAATATCTGACATGTGCGGATAACAATATTCATACGAATCTTTTTTTAATGTTTAACTTAAAAATAATTGTATATGGCAAAATTGAAGATTAAACCTTTGGCCGACCGCGTCTTAATTGAACCCGCCGCCGCCGAAGAAAAAACCGCAGCAGGTATTATTATCCCCGATACCGCAAAAGAAAAACCTCAGAAAGGTACTGTTGTCGCAGTTGGAACTGGGAAAAAAGATGAACCGATGACAGTGAAAATTGGAGATACGGTTCTGTATGGTAAATATGCGGGGACCGAACTCACCATTGGTGGTACAAACTATTTGATCATGCGCGAATCCGATATCGTTGCAATCGTATAATTTTTAAGAAATCATCAAAAATCATTACTAAAAAAAGAAGACATTATGGCAAAAGATATTATTTTCAATATAAAGGCAAGAGAAGCACTAAAGAAAGGTGTTGATGAACTTTCGAATGCCGTTAAAGTGACACTGGGACCCAGTGGAAGAAATGTGATCATTGATAAGTCGTATGGTTCGCCGATGATTACCAAAGATGGTGTTACCGTGGCAAAGGAAATTGAACTGAAGGAACCGGCCGAGAACATGGGCGCCCAGATGGTGAAGGAAGTAGCTTCCAAAACCAGCGAACTGGCAGGCGACGGAACAACAACCGCCACCGTGCTTGCACAGTCTATTTTTACAACCGGCCTCAAGAACGTGACTGCCGGAGCCAACCCGATGGACCTGAAAAGAGGCATTGACAAAGCTGTAACAGAAGTCATCTCCTCACTGAAGAAACAAACGAAACAAATCGGCGACAGTATTGAAAAGATCGAACAAGTTGGTTCCGTTTCAGCAAACAATGATATGTTCATCGGGAAGATGATTGCCGAAGCAATGACGAAAGTGAAAAAAGAAGGCGTCATCACCATCGAAGAAGCAAAAGGCATTGAAACGACCGTAAAAGTTGTTGAAGGTATGCAATTCGACCGTGGTTACATCTCTCCTTATTTTATTACGGATACCGAAAAGATGGAAGCCGTTTATGAAAATCCCTATATCCTGATCTATGACAAAAAGATCTCGGTCATGAAGGATCTGCTTCCATTGCTAGAGAAGGTCGTTCAAACAGGCCGTCCGCTGATCATCATCTCTGAGGATGTAGAAGGAGAAGCATTGGCTACCCTGGTTGTAAACAAGATCCGTGGTTCGCTGAAAGTTGCTGCCATTAAGGCTCCGGGTTTTGGCGACCGAAGAAAAGAAATGCTGGAAGATATTGCTGTTCTTACCGGTGGTATGGTTATTTCCGAAGAAAAAGGTTATAAACTTGAAGATGCAACGCTTCAGTATCTGGGCGAAGCTGAAAAAGTAACAATCGACAAGGACAATACTACGATCGTTAGCGGTAAGGGCAAGAAATCGGATATCGAAGGAAGGGTGAATCAGATCAAAGCGCAGATCGGTACCACAACTTCCGATTATGATAAAGAAAAATTACAGGAACGTCTGGCTAAACTGTCTGGTGGAGTTGCCGTGATTTACGTTGGTGCAGCCAGTGAAGTTGAAATGAAAGAAAAGAAAGACCGTTTTGATGATGCACTGCATGCAACACGTGCCGCTATTGAAGAAGGAATCATCCCCGGCGGTGGTGTCGGATATATCCGCGCCATTTCTGCAATTGAAAAGATGAAAGGCGACAATGACGACGAAACGACCGGTATTATGATCGTTAAAAGAGCGCTGGAAGAACCATTACGCCAGATCGTTGAAAATGCAGGACTGGATGGTGCCGTTGTTTTACAAAAGGTGAAAGAAGGAAAAGACGATTTCGGTTACAACGTGCGCACGGAAAAATATGAAAATTTACTCAAATCCGGTGTGATCGATCCGACCAAAGTGGCGCGCATAGCGCTTGAAAACGCAGCCTCCATTGCCGGAATGTTGCTGACCACCGAATGTGTCCTTGCAACCCATAAAGAAGAAAAAGAACCCAAAATGCCGATGAACCCTGGTGGTTATGGTGGCGGAATGGGTGATATGTACTAATCATTTTTTTAACATTACGTGGAAAGCCCCGGTTCTTCCGGGGTTTTTTATTTGTCCTTACGACACTTTTCATCGGCAGCAGCAAAAGAAGGATATAAGAGCTTACCGGTTAATAAGTTCCTGCAATAAAGAGTGGAAAATTTCGTAATTAGTGATAATATTGTCTCCTCATTTTCCAGGAAAAAACCGTATGAATCGTATCTTCAATGTTCTGTTTTTCTTACTGATAACAGGAATTTGCTTTTCACAAACAAATCAGCCTGCTCCTAAAATCCCTGTTGATCCCGATTCAAAACTGATCCGGTACAGGGAAATCATCAACCAGGATGGAACCAAAGATGTGCTATACGACCGCGGTGCTGAATGGATCAGGTCATACTACCTTAACCCGGGCAGTGTTACGAAAGTACAGGATCGGGTAAACGGGAAAATCGAAGGTACGGGTCGGTTGCGGCTTTATTTTTATGATTCCAACAACACCCGGACAGACGCAGGAATGGTCTATTATGATTTCCGCCTTGAATTCAAAGACAACAAATACCGATACACCCTGACTAATTTTTCATTAAAAGGTGTCTCACGTATTCCCCTTGAAAAGTGGATGAATAAGGATGATCCCTCCTATAACCCACAGATGGAAAACTATCTTTACCAGGTGGATACAACCATGCAAAACCTGGTTGTCAGGTTGAAGGAAGGCATGAAGCCAAAGGTGATAAAAAAGGATGAATGGTAGAAAAAACAGATATCCGTTCCCTTTCCCTTGCGGAAATTGAGGGTTTCTTCCGCGAAAAAAATGAAAAACCTTTCCGTGCAAGACAGGTATATGATTGGATCTGGAAAAAGACCTGCCATTCCTTCGATGAAATGACCAACCTCTCTATGGAAAACCGTCAGCTGCTTGAGGAACATTTTTCTTTCCCGGTTTTACGGGAAGAGAAAGAACTCCGTGACCTTGACGGGACGGTGAAATCTACATTTCGCCTATCCGACGGGACATTGGTTGAAAGTGTCCTGATCCCTTCCGACGACCGAACCACTGCCTGTATTTCTTCACAAGCTGGCTGTGCCCTGGCCTGCCGGTTTTGTGCCACCGGGATGCTCGGATTCAGGCGAAACCTTACTTTCACTGAGATCTTTGACCAGGTTGTGTTGCTGAACCGACAGTCGGAGAAATATTTTGGCAAGCCCTTGTCAAATATCGTATATATGGGCATGGGCGAGCCGCTGATGAACTATAACGAGGTGCTGAAATCCATCGAAAAAATCACCTCCAAAGAATCGCTTGGGATGTCACCGCAGCGGATCACAGTTTCCAGCGTCGGAATACCCGCCATGATCCGGAAGATGGCAGACGATAAGGTCCGCTTTCATTTTGCATTGTCGTTGCATGCAGCAACCAATGCTAAAAGAAACCAAATCATCCCCATTAATAAAAAACATCCTTTACAGGAATTGACCGAGGCGCTGAAATATTACCATACAAAAACCGACAAGCGCTTCACCATCGAGTATATTTTTTTCAAGGACTTTAATGACAGTCTTGAAGATGCCAAGGCGCTGGCCCTCTTCTGCAAAAGTTTCCCCGTGAAAATCAACCTCATCGCATATAACCCTGTGGAGAAAAGCGGGTTTTCGCAAAGCACTCCTGAAAAAACCCGGGCGTTCAGGGAATTTCTGGAGAATAAAAATATTGTCATCAATGAAAGAAAAAGCCGGGGTAAAAATATTAATGCTGCCTGTGGCCAATTGGCCTTGATTGATAATATTGAGCAGCAGAATGAAGAAATTAAATTCTCCCAAAAATGAAAGATTATGGAAAGGAAAAATACAGAGTTCAGGGGAAATATTGTAGATGTGGTAGGGGAGCGGATTTTCAAAGGAATTGTCATCGTAAGGGATTCGAAGATCGCAGAAATCCGGGAAGAGAATAATGACGGGAATATATTCATTCTTCCCGGCCTCATCGATGCCCATATCCACATTGAAAGCTCCATGCTGGTTCCTTCCGAATTTGCACGGCTGGCCGTGGTGCATGGAACCATTGGCACCGTATCCGATCCTCATGAAATCGCCAATGTTTTGGGCGTGAAGGGAATTCGGTTTATGATTAATAATGGGAAAAAAGTACCCTTTAAATTTTATTTTGGCGCGTCTTCCTGTGTACCGGCTACCGGCTTTGAGACAGCCGGAGGCAGCTTGGGACTTGCGGAGCTGGATGAATTACTGCAATCAGATGATATCCTGTATCTTTCGGAGATGATGAATTTCCCGGGCGTCGTATACGGTGATGAACAAGTTGCACTGAAACTTGCTTTAGCTAAAAAGTACGGCAAACCGGTTGACGGGCATGCTCCCGGCCTGACCGGTGAACTTGCTGAAAAATATGTCCACGCCGGCATCTCTACCGATCATGAATGCTACACCCTGGAGGAAGCCATTGGGAAGATCAGGTATGGCATGAAGATCCTGATCAGGGAAGGAAGCGCTGCGAAAAATTTTGAAGCGCTGTCAGACCTGATTGCAGAATATCCTGAGATGGTCATGCTTTGTTCCGACGACAAGCACCCTAACGACCTGGTTTCGGGCCATATCAACCAGATGGTGAAAAGAGCCTTCGACCAGGGTTATGACAAAATGAAAGTACTCCGGTGCGCCACCTTTAACCCGGTAAAGCATTATCGCCTCGATGCAGGCCTGCTTCAGCAAGGTGACCCGGCAGATTTCATACTGGTGGATGACCTTGAGAATTTCACTATCCTTGCGACCTATGTAAATGGCCGGAAAGTAGCTGAGAATGGAAAATCATTAATCTCCTCTGTCGTTGTATCGCCGGTAAACCAGTTTCATGCAAAACCGATAAAGCGAAAAGATATCATTGTAAGACCGGGAGGGAACAGGATCAGGGTAATAAAAGCCATCGATGGACAACTAATGACCAGGGAACTGATCGTCGATACCCGGATTGAAAATAACGAGGTAAGAACGGATTCTGAACATGACATTCTTAAGATTGTTGTGATGAACCGGTATTTTCCTGCACTCCCAGCCGTCGGGTTCGTGCAGGGCTTTGGGTTAAAATCGGGCGCTATTGCATCCTGTGTTGCCCACGACAGTCACAATATTATCGCGGTTGGGACCGATGATGAATCCATCGTGGCAGCCATCAATGCAATTGTAAGTTCGCAGGGAGGAATTTCGGTGGCATTCGGGAATGAATTGTTCATTCTACCACTACCGGTTGCCGGGATCATGTCCGATGAGGATGGATATAAGGTGGCAGAGCTCTATAAAAACCTGGATGAACAGGTGAAAACAAAGTTGAAAAGTTCCCTGAAAGCGCCTTTCATGACCTTATCGTTCATGGCACTACTGGTTATCCCCGATCTTAAGCTCAGCGATAAAGGATTATTTGACGGAAAAAAGTTTTCATTTACTGAACTTTTTGAAAAATAAATTTTAATATATCTACATATTTATTTTTATTTAATAATTTTATATATTTGTATCTTGTTTTTTACTTGTTGAACTTTTAACAACCACACTTAACTTACATCCCCAATGAAAAAAGTAACATTAGACATCGAAAAACTTGAAATAGCTGCCAGTAAATTAAGAGCAATTGCCCATCCAATGAGGATTGCAATCATTGATTTGCTCACGGTACATTCCAAAATGACTGTTACCGAGATTTACGAATACCTGAATATTGAACAGGCTTCTGCCTCTCATCATCTTAACATTCTGAAAAGCAAAGGATTGCTTAACTCAAAAAGAGATGGGAAAATGATCTACTATTCCCTGAAATTTGAACACCTGAAAGAATTAATCGACTGCATCAACCGTTGCGGCGTTAACTAAAATCAATCTAATCAAAGTTCCCAGGATTCATCAATATCCCAGTTAGCGCGGACTTCTATTATCTTCTGGAAATACTGAACCTTTTCAGGCTGAATTTTTCTCGAAAATTTTCCTGTATCCCACCGACCGTTCCGGTTGCGGTCGAAAATGGCTTTAACCCTGTATTTTCCAGGGAAGAGGTAATCAAATTTCACTTTTCCGGACGCAGAGATTATTTTCCGTTCGAGAACGGTTTCTTTTTCATCCAGGAGTTGAATAAGATAATTGGAAGTGTCTTTAATGCTGATCGTCATCTGGATTGACCCGAAATCCCTGAGAGAATGTGTTCGGAAGGAAACAACCAGCGAATCATTTGAATGGCCGTTGATAGAACGGAAGACCGAATCGGGGATGATCAACCGGTAGGGGCGGTCTTCTTTCCATTTGTGAGAAACCCGGAGTCTTCTTTTGACTGAATCCGTGAACGCCAGTTTTGGGTTTATTGTATCCTTGCCATCTACTAACAGGATCCTGATGAGATCCTGTCCGGACAATGGGTAGGAAAAAATAATCAGCGGGTCTCTTTTGAATTGGTTCAACCGGCCATCCGGCATATTGGTGGAAAGTTTTAACTTTATCAGAGATGCAGCGCCTTTATCTGTTTTCTTTTTCTTCAGACTTTTCTTTAAAAGATTGATTCTCGCAGTATCAAGGGTTTTGCCTTTATCGACCAAACGAAGATAAAGAGAATCTTTCCCGATATTTTTTAACCATAAGAAAACAGAATCCTTGGCATCATTGAATTCCGGTATCATCCACCCGGGGACATCAGGGATATTTAGCGGAATGAATTCCGGTTTGACAGGAGGAAACCGGTAATAAATCCCGACCTGGTCTTCATTGATCATGTCGGCTTTAAGGATTTTTTGAATGGAATCAGATTCTTCAAAAAGCATCAATGTATAGCCCGGTGCTGTTTTTTCTTTGATTAATGATGTATCTTTTTTCGGGAGGAGTGTATCACGCTTTGCAGCAGAATCTTTTTTTAGGGTTTCATGTGAAGGTGGCTTCATATAGATACCTTTTGCAAGACTGTCGCAAAAAGCAATTTTTTCATTTGGCAGATTAAAAATATAATCTCCGTTCATATCCTTTAAAGCGAACAAGAGAAACGGCACATCTCTCAGATTCCTGAAAGTGAAATCGCCGTTCTCATTGGTTTTAGCCATGTAATAGGGCTTTACATGAAACGGAAGCGAATCAAGGGGCAAGGTATCGTTTTCTTTGATATAAAGCATCGCAATCACATCTTTCTGAGGAACCTGGTCGAATGAATTAAAAACCCTTCCCGACAGGCTTAGCGAATCAATGTAGGAACCTGTCGAAAACGTATAAGTGAAATCATGCAGTACATTGTTCTCCGTCAGGTCTAAAATGGCATCACCGAAATTTATGGAGTAGGTCGTATTGGATTTCAGAGTGTCGGCCAACTTGATGAAAATTGATTTTCCACGCAGTCGTATATCAGTATGAGGCAGTAATGGCGGGGCAATATTGATCTGGTTATGTTGATCCTTCATTTGAAGATATTTATTGAACGTGATACGGATATCTTTTTTATGGAAATGTGTGGTCAAAGCAGGCGGGTCGCAATCGATCACCTTGGGTGGTGTAACATCTTTTGGGCCCCCTTCAGGCGTAACCGGGTTGGCACAACGGCATAAAAGGAACAGCAAAAACAAATTGCAAAGAAAAAAACATTTCGACCGGATCACCTTGACAGCATTTGATTTTAGGGAAAGCCCGCACCAAATTTACCAATGGTTTTTGTATAAATAAGCCAATTTTTATTATTTTTACACAGAAAATTCACAACAATCCGGAGAATATAGCATAACAAACAATCTGAACTTATATGTCAGGGCATAATAAATGGTCAACCATTAAACGAAAAAAAGGTGCATTGGATGCAAAACGTTCCAAGATCTTTTCCAAAATCATTAAAGATATTACCATTTCCGTGAAAGAAAGTGGTCCTGATCCGGAACACAACCCCCGCCTCCGGCTCGCCATCGCCAACGCAAAAGGTGCCAGTATGCCTAAGGAGACGATCCAGCGTGCCATCAACAAAGGAGCTGACAAAGACGCTGCTACACTGATAGAGACCACGTATGAAGGAAAAGGCCCTCACGGGATTGCCATTTTTGTGGATGCCACTACGGATAATATCCAGCGGACCGTTAGCAATATGAGGGCCTATTTTAATAAACACGGCGGTGAACTTGGTAAAAATGGTTCGCTGAACTATCTCTTTGACCGTAAAGGGGTCTTTATAATCCCCAAAGGAGAATTGAATCCGGAAGAATTTGAAATGGAAAT
>JBEKST010000124.1:0-8680 GCA_049516815.1 Bacteroidales bacterium
GAGAGGACAATTATTGGTTTCGGGTTCCAATGTTCTCACTAAAGGAGACAAATTGAAATGGTGGATTGATACTCGATCCTATACCATCACATATGCGACTATTTCAACGACTTTTAAAGGCATAAGTGCGGAATTTTCAGCTACCTACTATCTATTGCCAGGTTTGAATTATATGTCTCAGGCGACGATCCTCGTTCCTTCAAAAAATATGGTCATTAAGCTGCAATTTTACAATTTCATAAAGCATTGATGATTTTTAACTTCCCGGAATATAAAAATCCTCGCCAGTTTACAGGTCAAAAGGTGTAATTAAGTGCAAATTTCCAATTACCTCATTGATGAATTGTTTGTCCCTTATTAATAAAAAAGGCAATATCAATGTGTTATAATATTTTGAAAGTATACAAATGATTGCAACTTTGAGCAGTAAGTGGAACAGCAAAAGCCGCGATTCAGCGGCTTTTTTATTTCGCACTTCTCACTCCGCACTTTGCGTTTCACATTTAGGATTTAAATACTCGAAAAATCGAATAACGATTTCTGAAATGCGAAGTATTCATGAACTCCGATGAAATTGTGATTATGTGAATAATTTCGATCGTAGTTCAAACTGAAAATTGAATATCGTTGTTCGATCGGAAAAGCCACTTCCGATTAATCATTATTTTTGGTTGAATCAACCTTCAGGTCAAATGACCAATTCTGGCTTTCTCTGATCCCTTTTCCAACAGCCTGGATGGGTGAGCACGGTTTTGCGGGTCCTCCCGTTGCGTTATATGGGATCGTACGTCTGATGGCTGCTGTTGCTTACTATGTTCTGGTTCGTTTTATCCTTTACAGACACGGGAGGGATTCGGTTCTGGCCAGGGCGATCGGTAGCGAATTCAAAGGGAAGATCTCGGTAGGGATCTATGCCCTTGCTCTATCCTTTGCGTGTTTATCTTGCTCTTGATGACACAGGTGCTTTATGCGCTGGTGGCGTTGATATGGCTCATCCCTAATATGCGGATTGAACGGCTCTTTAAGAAGAAGAAATGACAGGCTTCATATGAGGTCGTCTCCTTGTAGACCATTACTGATCATTCTGCAGCACAGAATTTATTCTCCTGTCATCAACTTGTATTTCGCATATTTGTTCCTGAACTGGCACTGGGCATCGATGAATTCGTCCTTCGCTTGCTGCAGAACAGCCTCGGCTTCAAGCAGATCGGAGATCCCGATGATCCCGGCCTTGTAATTATCCTGGCTGATGCGGAGGTTTTCCCTGGCCTGGCTTACCGACAGCTGCGAAACGCCAATCTGGTAATGGCTCTCCTCAACTTCATTGGCGGCCTGGCGGATCTGCAAAACAAGCAGTTCGGTGTTCTCCTGCAGGGCGCTTTGGGCTTGCCGGACTTCCAGTTCCTGCTTATTAATCTTGTGGATGCCTGCCCACCAGTCGGTGATGGGAACATTCAGGCTTACCATCCCAAGGGCATTGTTAGTGGTCTTGTTCATGACATTGTAGGTAAAACCTGCTCCCACCAGCGAAAGTTGGGGCATGTATTCGCCTGCTGACAGCTTTTTCTGCACTTGTTTTACTTCCACTACCTTGTTAAGCAGATGGTACTCGCTGCGGTTTTTCACAAGCTGCTCGGGGTCCTGGAACACGACGGCTGCCAGTTGCATATCGGGTGAGGCAGCGAAAATGAGCGCACTGTCGTATGGCAGACCGATGTGCTGGCATAAGGCGCGCCTTGTGAGATTGATGCCGTTCTTCAGCTTCAGCAGGCTGGTCTTCAGCTCGTTCTGCTTTAGCTGGACTTTGAGCACATCGTTTTTCTGTGCAAGACCGGCTTTACTGTAATTGTTTACATCACGGTAAAGGGTGTCGAGCATTTGCTGGTAACTCAGGATGGTCTTCTCTTTCTGGCTGAGTGACTGCAGGGTCCAGAACAGTTCTTCGGTTTGAACCAAAACCTCGTTGCTGGTCATCTTTTTCTGATATACGTTCACATCTTCTCCCAGCCTGGCCAGCTTGTATCCTCTCCTGATCCTGCCCCCAGCATAAACAGGCAGGGCCACGGTAACGGCTGCGGTATTCATGTAATCGACCAGACCTATTGAGAGTGCCGGGAAATAGGCGAATTGCGTTGGGTTCACAAGCTGGGCAGGATTTTTACCGTCCCAGACAGGAAGGTTCATCTGGGGTGTTTCGATCTTCATGAGATAATCGGATGTACGAAAAGCAAAGGCTGCAGCGCTGACTTTCGGGAAAAAGTTTGTAAAGACTTCCCTTTTCTGCTGATCGGCTGCCCTCACCTGCAGCTCCGCTTCCCTGATTTTGTGGTTGTTCTGCAGGGCAAGCTGCTTGCAGGAATCCAGGGTAATGACCTGGGCCTGGCTTGCGTTGAGCAATGAAACGCCGGCCAGCTTGTTGTGCTGTTCAAAGGCGTTTGGCTGGGCGCAGAGTACCACGGGGCACAACGACAAAATATATATCAGCTTTTTCATCTATTTTTATCATTGACTTTCCAATAAAGTACAGGAAGAATGGTAATCGTCATGAGAAGAAGGCAAATCCCGCCTGCAAAGATCACAATGCCAACCGGAGCCCAAAATGAACTTCCTCCGATTATCATGGGCACAACACCGACAGATGCGGCAGCTGAAGTTAAAAAGATGGGAATCATTCTTCGCTTGCCGGCATCGTAAGCGGCATCTCTTGCCTCCAGTCCATCAATTTTAAAACGCTGCTCGGCATGCTGGAACATCAGGATCGCATTCCTTACTGTCAGACCAAATAACCCAATTATCCCCAATGCCGCCGTAATTCCTACTGTTAAATTTGAAATCCAGAGGCCGAATACTGCACCGAACATGAACAACATTAATGTGAACAATGAAATTAATGTCAGGCCGAATCTTCCATAAGTGAATAAGAAGAAAAAGAAAATAATAGCAAATGCTGCAATAATAGCGTAGATAATAGTCCTCAGGTTTTCCTTATCATATTCCGGTTCCCCCCCGATCTGGTATGTTACACCTTTGGGAAGCGCCGGTACAATTTCTTTGGCTATCACTTTCCGGATAACAGCGAGTGGCCTGGAAGCTATCACAGCGCGTTTCGTGTCGGCAGTCACCGTTATGGTACGTATACCGTTTCGACGTACTATACTGTTTTCACCCCACACAGGCGTCACTGTTGCAATCTGGCGTAAGGGTATGCTTACGGTTGGTATAATCGTTGAAATGTAAGTATCCGAAAGGTCTTCCAGAGTTGCTTTACCATGCTTTTCGCCGGTTTTCAGGACAATCGGAATATTGTCGTTGTTCTCGCTCACGGAGCCCATTGAGAATCCATTTGTTATTAACGCAATGTTTGCCGAGATAATGACGCGCGAACCACCCACCTGCGATGAAGCAACCGGGTTAAGAGCTACATCCATCACCGGGAGCGGTTCTCCCCAATCGGTATGGATATTCGTTAGTTCTGGCATTTTCCGCATCTTCGCCATTAAAAGATCCGCGGCCTTTTTCAGTTCTTCAGCATCTTCTCCGTAAAAACGGAATTCGAACGAAGGCAGATGCTGAAAGTCTATCTGCTTGAATTTTATATATGCATTACGGAAATGGTGTGCATAAAGATCCGTGTAATCATCCAGCACGGCCCCGGTCTCACCAGGAGAACCTGTATTGACAATGAATTGTGCATAGTTATCAGAAGGCATCTGGGGCGCATAGGTAATATGAAACCGGGGTGAAGACATACCCGTAAACTGGGTAATGGATTTGACGCGTTTATCTTTTGAGAGTATTATCCTCATTGAATCGGCAACCTTGGCTGTCTGTACTAAAGGAGTCCCGTCAGGCAAATGGATCTCAACTGCAAATTGATTGCGTTCTGCAAGAGGACTCATCCTGAATTTAAGATGAGGAATGATAAAAAGGGAGGCCACTATTGATAAAATGCCGATGGATATGGTCAGCCATGCATGACGAAAATTCCAGTCAAGCAGCTTTATATAAGCGTCATGAATTTTTTCAGTTATCCTCTTTTTTTCCGGCTTGACTTTATTTTTCCCGGGTTGCTTGATAATAGCAACTTCGAGAATTGGTACTACAGTTACAGCCAGAACAAGTGATATCATCAGGTTAATGGTAAAAGTAAAAGGGAAATAATACAGAAATTCAGCCCACTGGCCTTTAAACAGTACCAGCAGGGGATAAAATATCAGACAGATGCACGTTGTTGCAAGAAACATGGGCATAAAGTACTTATGGGCACTTTCAACAGCTGCATCCCAGGGCGTATCGCCGTTCCTGATACAATGAATATATCCGTCAATAATAACGATTGAATTATCCACAGTCATTCCAAGTACCACAACCAGTGCTGCAAAAGTCACCGTATTCAGAGGTATTCCGAACAGGTACATTATCCCGACCGATATGAAGGTATTAAGCGGGATGACAATTGCTGCTACCATTGCTGAGCGGAACGGGAAGAGGATAATCACTACCAGGATGACCACTAAAATTGCCATGGACAGGTCCTTGAGGAATGACAGAACAGAACCGCTCACTACGTCAGCCTGGTTGGTGATAGTGTCGATTGATACGTCCTGTGGAATACTGGCCTTTTTAAATCCGGAAATTGCATATTCGACATCTTTACCAAACTTCACAATATTGTAACCCTCCCTCATCTCGACGGAAAGAACCAGGCACGGATTGCCATTATAAGTAATATATTTATTGTCATCAGGATATTCCCTGCTAACCTTTGCCACGTCCCTGACACGTATCATGTTCCCGCCACCGTCGCTGAACAGGATTTGGTCCTCAACTTCTTTAACACCCGAATAATTGGGAGCCAGATGAACAGGAACTTCCACATCGTTATTTTTAACAGCCCCTCCGGGGGCAAACGATTGGGCAAAAAACTGGGCTGTCAGCATCTTGTCGCTGATTCCGTATGACGACAGTTTGTCGCGGTCGACGGATACCGTTATCTGTTCCTGCTGTTCCCCGTAAAACCGGATATTGGAAACCGATTCGATACGACGCAAGCGGTCCGACATTTCTTCAGCATATTCCTTGAGTTCTTTGTAGGAACGCTTATCCGATTCTATCACCACCAGCAATGCGGAAACATCACCGAAATCGTCGTTGGCTACAAGTGCCAAGACACCCTGGGGCAGCGACAATTTAAGGGTGGTGAGACCGTGCTTGATCTTTGACCATACTTCGTCCTTGTTCTTCACATTGTCGTTTAGTTCGACCATGGCGTAGCAGATCCCGTTCTGCGAAGTAGTTATCGTGTAGTTGCGTTTTACTTCGGGATAAGTAAACAGGAACCTCTCCAGGGGGATTGCGAGCTGTTTTTCCACCTCTTCGGATGTCGCACCCGGATAAACACCGACAATGATGCCCTGACGGATCGTGTATCCGGGAAATTCCTGCTTGGGCATAATCAAAAGGGAGATAATGCCTAGAGCAACCAGCAGGCCTGTAAGCAGGAAGACAATGGCGGAATGACTCATCGACCACTGAACGATACTATACTTGCGTTTCATTTCACGTTGATTTTACCGCCTTCGCTGACTTTCTGGTAACCTTCCGTTATAATGCGATCGCCGGCCGAAAGCCCGCTTGTAACGACCACACGGTTACCTTTGGCCATGCCGGTTGTGATAATCATTCTTTTCGCCGTTCCCATGTCATCCATCCAAACGAACTTCTTACCGTCGGATGTCGTTTGCACGATATTAATAGGGACGGTAATCACGCTGGGCCTGTTGCCGGTACTTATAACTATTTTGCAGATCATTCCCGGCAGAAGTTCCCGCTTCGGGTTGGGGACTGTGACATAGGCAGGATAGGTATGTGAAATCATGTTCACCGACACGCTTTTTTCAATCCCCGTTCCGTGAAACACTTTGTCCCTGAGTGCTGCCACGGTTATTTCAGATTTGCACCCGGCCGGGATCAGGGATATTTCACCCTCGGGCACCGAAATACCTGCCTTTACGGAACTGACGTCCAAAATCGTCAGTACTGGTTTCCCAATTAGGGCATTCTCTCCGGTTTCCGCCATTGTTTTGCCAACCACCCCGCTGACCGGCGAGTAAAGGGTGCAATTCTTCAGGTTCTTCTTCGTGATGTTGTACGACGATTGCGCCTGCTGAAGCTTGGTCTCGATGTCGACCATCTGAACCTCCGGCAGACTCCCCTTGTCATAAATGGATTTGAGACGCTTGTACCCGTCCTGGGCTTGTCTCAGGGTTGCTTCGGCGGCATCGAGCATATCCTGTGCCGAAATTGGATCGAGCTTTGCAAGCAACTGCCCGGCCGAAACGAAATCGCCTTCCGAGACATAAATCTTATCAATAGTCCCCAGTGTCGGGAAACCAAGTGCCGTTGAAGATCTTTCTTCGATTACACCGACATAATCCAGTGTAGTTGCTGCATTTGATTCTACCACTGTTTCGACAGTAACGTTCATTGAAGGATCGTTTTTTTCAGGCTGCCTGCCGTGCGTACAGCCGTATATTACAGCAACTGATAGAACAAATGCAGTACATTTTGATTTTAAAAAATATGTTTTCATTATTAACACGTTGGATTTATCAAATTTCGCATTGCAAAATTCGATAATTAGATCATGGTAAGAAGTTCTATCAAACTGATAATTTATTCTATTAGTCGGATAATATGGCAATATCCATTAATTTTTCATTAATTGTTGTTATTTTTGTCGAATATTAAATTCTCGGCTAAATATGGATAATAAAAAACCAATCAGTTTTTCACTTGAATCACTGGGTAAAATGAATATATTACCCGAGGATAGTTTCCAGTCATCCTATCGCGGTTGTTTTTTTACCCGGGTCGATTCGCTGATGGACGAAAAAATCAATATTTTAAAAGATCCTTGCCGGATCAACGCCTATATCGCTTTGCTATGCATCGAAGGCAGCGTTGAGATCATTTCCAACCTGAAACGATTTAAAATCGAAAAGAACTGCCTATACGTGAGCATGCCGAAGGACATTATCCAGCTTTGCGGGTTGAATGATTGCAAATTATATGTTACTTCCTTTGATGATGATTTCTTCCGTAATATCACTTATGATTACAACATGTTGCTTTCGGTCTTTATCGGGATACAGAAACATCCCTGCGTCCAGCTTACCCAACTGGAAGCAGCCTGTCTTGAAAATACATTTCTATCATTGAAAAACGATCTTGAGACATTCAAGGGATTGAATTATTATAACGAGATAGCAATGAGCTACATCAATCTCGCGATGTACAAAGCCTGTTCCTTTATCAATCATTCCTTGGAACTTCAGCCAGAAGACGAAAAAATGGTCAATAAACGCAGTGAGGAGTACTTCAATAAATTTATGTCGCTGCTCAGTCAGTATTTCAGGAGCGAACGTACCATTGAGTTTTACGCTTCAAAGCTCTTCATCACCCCCAAGTACATGACCTCCCTGATTAAGAAAACAAGCGGCAGATGTGCCATGGAGTGGATAAACGAATGCGTGGTCATGGAAGCAAAGCATTTGCTGCGACATTCCGACATGAGTATCCAGGGTATTTCGGAATATCTGAATTTTTCAAACCAGTCCTTTTTCGCCCAGTATTTTAAAAGGTTTACACACTGTTCTCCTTCGGAATACAGGGCACGGCCGTTATTATGATAGCATGGTAACGGATTACAAGTCCGCATTGTTGAGCGGATGATCGATAAGTACCAGCAGTGGAAAGTAACGCTCATTTCCTCGATAAAATCAACCCCTTTTATGAAAATGAAAAAATTCTGGATGCAAATTTGTGCAGTAAGGGGAGCACAAGTGGACAAAGCGGCAGAAATGTTCCCTTTTTCTTTTACTGGCAAGGGATACAGTGGTTGCAACACTAATGGATATAACCATTTATCAAATCATTCTCCATAGAACAACAATGATAATCTGATGCAATTGATGTCGTATTAAACAGGCAGATAAACATACGTTGGCTAAAACTCGTGAAATTGATCAAACAAAATTGATTCTAAGGGTTTGCTATTTAGATTTCATAAAATTGGTTATTTTTAATGACGAAAAAGTAAATAGTTAATATTGGAATGACATGAACAGAAAAGCAGTTACATATTCTGTGAGCCTGCTTCTATTGCTCTTTTTTCTGCTGATTGTTCAGGGGCAAAGACTCCTGCTCAATGCCAGTGAAATAGATCAGAAATTCTCCCAGGTATGGAAAACCAGTGAAGCGTCCAGAAAAAAATATTCTTGGAAGGCCAAGACAGAAGTCACAAGAGATGACAAGGTAATGCAGGTACTCATTGAGGAAATTTCCTACGAATCAAAAGGACTGCAGATCCGAAAAGTAATCAGCAATCAGGAGGCTCCACTTCCCTCGACTGTTTTTATCCGCCAGATAGCCGAAAATCAGAAGTCTAAAATCGTTGCTTTTATGAGTGACCTCCGTATTTTCCTTGAAAAATATGCTCTTGAAGATGACAGTACTAGACATTCTTTTTTTTCGAAGGCAAGCATCACTACCCCTGATGCGAGAGGACAATTATTGGTTTCGGGTTCCAATGTTCTCACTAAAGGAGACAAATTGAAATGGTGGATTGATACTCGATCCTATACCATCACATATGCGACTATTTCAACGACTTTTAAAG
>JBEKST010000125.1:0-8562 GCA_049516815.1 Bacteroidales bacterium
AACAAAATTGCGGATTTCTTCTTCCCTTTCGGCAATTAAACGAACTGCAACAGACTGCACCCTTCCTGCGGAAAGAGAAGGTTTAATTTTTTTCCAGAGCAGGGGGGAAAGTTCAAATCCTACCAGCCGGTCAAGCACCCTGCGGGCCTGCTGCGCATCAACGAGGTTTTTATCGATGTTCCTCGGGTTTTCGATCGCCTCTGTTATGGCTGGTTTCGTAATTTCATGAAAAACAATCCTCTTCGTTTTCGATTCATCCAGGTCTAATGCCGATACCAGGTGCCAGGCTATGGCTTCCCCTTCACGATCCTCATCGGATGCCAGCCAGATCATTTCCGAATCGATTGCTTTCTTTTTCAGTTCGGCGACAATTTTTTTCTTTTCCGGTGAGATAATATATTGCGGAAGAAATCCATTTTTAATATCCACCCCAAGGCCTTTTTTTGCAAGGTCCCTCACATGGCCCAAACAGGATTTTACAATGTAATCCTTCCCAAGGAACCTCTCTATGGTTTTGGCTTTTGCAGGAGACTCAACGATCACAAGATTTTTGGTCATTTCCAAGAAATTAATTAAAACTTTGAAAACCGGCACAAAAGTAAAACATTTACCAATTCAAAACACCTTTAGGTTTTATAGTTTGCAAAAACGAAAATAGCCTCAGTTTATTCTGTTTACCTTTGTACACTTTTTTCAGCTTAATCGGGAAAGCAGGAAAAAGGTAATACGGACAAAGGGTGAAAAATAAAAAATTCTTTATCGAGACATATGGTTGCCAGATGAATTTTTCTGACAGTGAGATCGTTGCATCGATCCTTGAAGAGGAAGGTTTTAACAGCACAAAAGACATCAGGGATGCCGATATGATCTTTATCAATACTTGTTCAATCCGGGATCATGCAGAACAACGTATAAGAAAAAGACTGAAGTATATGCAATCATTGAAGAAAAAAAATCCGCGGCTGGTCATCGGAATGCTGGGATGCATGGCAGAACGGTTGAAAACACAATTGCTTGAAGAAGAGCAAATGCTGGATCTCATTGCCGGGCCGGATTCCTACCGTGATCTGCCCCGGCTGGTGGCCGAGGTGGAATCAGGAAAAAAAGCCGTCAACACCTTGCTTTCCATTGATGAAACCTATGCCAATATTTCCCCGGTGCGTTATGATTCTAACGGGATATCAGCTTTCATCTCGATCATGCGGGGCTGCGAGAATTTCTGTGCATATTGCGTTGTGCCTTATGTCAGGGGACAGGAACGAAGCCGGGATGCCGCTTCCATCACGCAGGAAGCCGAAGATCTTTTTCACAAGGGTTTCCGGGAGGTGACCCTCCTGGGGCAGAATGTCAATTCCTATCATTGGACCTGGGATGGGAAGGGAACCGGGTTTGCCGAACTCCTGGAAAAAGTGGCCCGGATCAATCCCTTGTTAAGGATCCGTTTTGCCACTTCGCATCCAAAAGATCTTTCGGATGAACTGCTCCAAATCATAGCCCGGTACAATAACATTTGCAAATCCATCCATCTCCCGGTGCAATCGGGCAGTACCCGTATCCTCGACCACATGAACCGCGGATACACGCATGACCAGTACCTTGAACGCATAGCTGCGATCCGGAGCTTCCTCCCTGGTTGTGTCATATCGACCGATATTATTGCCGGGTTCTGTGATGAAACGGAAGAAGATCACAAAAAAACCTTATCCCTCATGGAACAGGTGGGATTTGATTATGCGTTTATGTTCCGTTATTCGGAAAGGCCGGATACCCTGGCGGCAGACCGGTACCGGGACAATGTTCCTCCCGAAGTAAAAGACCGGAGGTTACGTGAGATCATCGACCTTCAGCAAAAACTTTCCTACCAAAGCAACAAGAAAGATGTCGGGAAAACCTTTGAAGTGCTGATCGAGGGTTTTTCAAAACGATCCGATGCGTTTTTTTCAGGCCGGAACTCACAAAACAAAGTAGTGGTATTCCCCATTACCGGAAATCATCCCGGAGATTATGTCACTGTAAAAATCAACCGTTTCACTTCTGCAACACTGATTGGTGAAGCAAGTTAAAAAGAGATACTTTTCTAAATTAAGATATGACATTAGCCCAAACCCACACTATATTTATAGTACAGTGAAATTTTCCTGTTTGCAAAAAAAGTTTACCTTTGTTTTTTGATTGACAGAAGCCAAACCATTGTTATATAAAATTTTCAATCCCGATCGGGAAACATTTATGATATTTCACCTGGTTTTTCCGATTAAAATAATACATATGAAGAAAACTGCTTGTTTTTCATTTTCTCACTTGTTTCTTATAAGTCTGATGCTTATTTTCTTAAGTTCATGTGTTTCACAGAGACAGGTAAAATATCTTCAACGAAAGCAAAAAGAAGATACGACCCATTCTTATTTGAACCACAGAACGTCGGATTACAAAATCCAGCCACACGATAACCTGTATATCCGGATCTACGGACTGGATGAGAAATCTTATCTTTTCTTCAATAAGCAAAGCAGTCTCACCCCTTATACAAGTATGGAATACACAGATATCGGGTTGTATCTTGACAGTTATGTGGTAAATGACTCCGGTTATATCGATTTTCCGTTGATCGGGAAAGTTTTTGTAAAAGACCTGAAAGTTGATCAGGCGAAAGACATGATGCAATCCTTAGTAAATGAATACCTGAAAAATGTTACCGTAACCCTGAAAATGGTGAGCTTTAACATCACCGCTCTCGGGGAAGTCAGAAAACCGGGAAATTACAGGGTATACCAGGATAAGATCAATGTCTTTGAAGGAATTTCGCTTGCGGGTGATCTCACTGAATTTGCCAACCGCCAGAAGGTTGCCCTGATACGGCAAACAAAAGAAGGCTCGCGTGTGATTTATCTTAACCTGAACAGTATTGATATCCTGCATTCGGAATATTATTATCTGGAACCTAATGATATCCTTTATTTTGCCCCGCTGGGGATCAAACGTTGGGGGGAAGCGGAAACCTTACCGTGGGCAGTGATTTTCAGTGCCATTTCAACCACATTGTTAGTATATTTCTACTTTAAAAAATAAAACATAGAACAATGGAAGAGAATATTCAATTGGGTGACCAGCAAAAACCCATCGATTATAAAGTTATCTTTTTCAAATTATTCAAATACTGGTACATATTTGTCCTGATGCTGATCCTGGCATTACTGATTGCATTTTTCTTTAACAAATATACACAGCGGGTGTATGAAGTAACCACGACAGTTCTTGTAAAAGATCTATCCAATAAAATGATCGATCCCCAGGATATGCTCGGGTTCGGCTTTGGTAGCAAGAATCAAAACGTCCAGAATGAAATCGGTATTCTGACATCTTACAGCCTGGTGTACCGGACTGTTTCCAAGATCGGTTTTGAAGTATCTTATTTTTCCGAAGAGAATTTTATTACTTCCGATCTTTACACAAAGTCTCCCTTTATAGTAGAATTAGACCGTAACTTTCCCCAACCATTAAATTTACGTTTTGATATTACCATTTTATCCAAGAATCACTACAAGCTTGAAGTGAAAAAAGAGAATGTGCGGTTTTATGATTATTCACAAAGTAAGATCCTCGACCAGGAACCTGTAAAAATTAATTATGATCAAACACTTTCCTTTGGGAAAGAAGTTATTTCGCCCTATTTTAAATTTAAGATCGTATTAACTCCCCAGTTTGATCCAAAGAGAGACATCCACCGTTCCCTGTATTTCCAGCTGAAGGATTATGATGGCCTGGCAGGCGAATTCGCGGGATCTAAAATCGAACGTACCAACAAAGAATCTTCTATATTGGAAATCAAGATCACCGGGGGAAATGTTGATAAACTTACTGATTTTTTAAACGCCCTTACAAAGGAATATCTAGAAAAAGGATTAGAGAAAAAGAACCTGGTCGCCATACGTACTATTGCTTTTATTGACAAAGAGTTGGAAGGCATTTCGGATTCTCTTAATATGTCTGAAAAGGAACTGCAGTCATTCAGAACCAAGAAAGAGATTATGAGCCTGGACGAGGAATCCAAGCAGGTATTTGACAATATGGTCGACTTGCAGGAACAGAAAGCAAAACTGATGGTGCAATCAAAATACTTGGAAAACCTAAGGGAGTACGTTGAAAAAAACACCAAACTGGATGAGTTAATCATCCCTTCATCTATGGGTGTTGAGGATGCTTTACTGAATGAACTTACCGTACAACTGACAAAACTGTATACTGAAAAGACAGAAATGACTCAATTCTCGAAAGAGAAAAACCCATCCATGAAAACCCTGGATATCCAGATCAATTCCACTAAGAATGCCATTTTTGAAAATATAAAGAATGCCATCAAAACCAATAACATTGCATTAAAGGACCTGGACGGAAGAATCAGTGTCATTCTTGCAAAGATCAATCAACTTCCTGAGACACAACGAGTGCTTGTTGGCATTGAACGGAAATTCAAACTTACCGATGCTATTTACACCTACCTGCTGCAGAAGAGGTCGGAGGCCCAGATCACCCAGGCATCAAATCTTCCCGACAATGAAGTCCTGGATCAGGCAAGGCCAGAAAAAAGTACTCCTGTTTACCCGAAAACCAGCCTGAATTATATGATCGCCCTGATCATAGGATTGATCCTTCCTGTTGTTTTTATCCTCGGAAAAGATTACCTGAACGACACGATCATGGAACGGGAGGATGTGGAAAAAATCACCTCCATTCCCATCATCGGCCATATTATTCACTCTTATAAAGAAAGCAAAGTAGTGGTGATGGATGCACCGAAATCATCGATTGCAGAATCTTTCCGGTCGATCCGGACCAATCTTCAATATCTGCTCCAGGGAAAAGAAAAGCAAACCATCCTTCTCACTTCTGATATGATAAGGGCCGGAAAGACGTTTTGTTCCATCAACCTTGCTTCGATTTTTGCCATGTATGGTAAAAAAACACTATTAATGGGATTTGACCTTCGCAAGCCATCAATCCACAAAGAATTTAACCTATCCAACGAAGAAGGGATCAGTTCTTACCTGATCAACAAAAGCAGTCTTGAAAACATTATCCAGAAATCCGGTGTGGAAAACCTGGACATTATCATGTCTGGACCCGTTCCGCCCAATCCCTCCGAACTTATCGCCTCGGATAAAACAGGAACGATGTTCGCCCTCTTGAAAGAAATGTATGATTTTATCATCCTTGACACACCGCCAATCGGGATTGTCACCGATGCCTTCCTGCTGATGAAGTATACTGATGCCAACCTGATCCTGGTCAGGCAGAATTTCACTCATAAAAAGATTTTTGCTTCTATCATCCGTGACTTGGAACAGCGGAAGTTGCCAAACCTTGCCATTCTCATCAATGATGTGAGGCTTTCGAGGAATTCATACGGGTACGGATACGGATACGGATACGGATACGGGTATGGATATGGATATGGTTATGGATATGGGCATGGTTATGGTTATGGATATTATTCTGAAGACCGGAAGGCAGAGAAAAAGTCCGTATTGAAAAGAATTTTTGGGAGAACGTAATGTACCAGTTACGTCATTTACAAGAGATAGAATCCGAAGCTATATTTGTTATCAGAGAAGTTGCTGCCCAATTTGAGCGGCCCGCTCTTTTATTTTCCGGAGGTAAAGATTCGATCGTGCTGGTTCAGCTTGCACAAAAGGCTTTCTGGCCGGCACGGATTCCTTTTCCGCTCGTTCACATCGATACTGGTCACAATTTTGAAGAAACGCTGCATTTCCGTGATGCACTCATAGAGAGAATTCATGCCCGGCTGATCGTGGGTTCTGTCCAGGAATCGATCGACGCAGGTAGGGTGGTCGAGGAACAAGGTTATAATGCCAGCAGGAATATACTTCAAACGGTAACCCTTCTGGACACTATCGAGAAGTACAAATTTGATGCAGCAATTGGCGGGGGCCGGCGTGACGAAGAAAAAGCCCGTTCAAAGGAAAGATTCTTCTCGCACCGGGATGAATTCGGACAATGGGACCCCAAGAACCAACGACCTGAACTCTGGAACATCTTCAACGGAAAAAAAAAGATAGGCGAACATTTCCGGATATTTCCCATCAGTAACTGGACCGAAATGGACATCTGGCAATATATCCATCATGAAAAAATTGACTTACCCAGTATTTACTATACTCATGAGCGGAAAGTTTTTAACCGCGACGGCGTGTGGCTTGCATGGGCGCCTTTCATGAAACTGAAAGAGAAAGAAAAAGTGGAAATCCGTAGAGTGCGATGCCGCACGGTTGGGGACATCACTTGCACGGGTTTATCGCTTTCAACCGCCAACTCGCTCGAAGATATCATCCGGGAGATCGCAGCCACACGTATGACAGAAAGAGGTGGAAGATATGACGATCAACGTTCGGATGCAGCCATGGAAGACCGGAAAAAAGAAGGCTACTTTTAAAATGGTGAATGGTGAATGGTGAAAAATAATTAATCAGGTTGGAAGGGATAATAAAGGATCAAGATTATACCGGCGATTTTTCAAGCAAAGTTTATCTTGAAATGGAATTACTTCGTTTTACAACGGCCGGAAGCGTAGATGATGGGAAAAGTACACTGATCGGGCGTTTACTTTACGACAGCAAATCCATTTTTGAAGACCAACTGGATGCAGTCAAAAAAGCCAGTCTGAAAAAAGGAAGTGAACACCTTAACCTGGCATTGCTCACCGATGGACTTCGCGCTGAAAGAGAACAAGGTATCACCATTGATGTTGCCTATCGCTATTTTGCAACACCCCGGCGAAAATTCATTATTGCCGATACCCCGGGGCATATTCAATATACCCGCAATATGGTTACCGGTGCCTCTACGGCCAATGCAGCCATCATCCTGATCGATGCCCGGAACGGCGTAACCGAACAAACCCACCGTCATGCTTACATTGCATCCCTGCTTGAAATCCCGCACATCATAGTTTGCATTAACAAAATGGATCTTCAGGATTATAAAGAGGAGGTTTTTAACCGGATAAAAAAAGATTTCAAATCCTTTTCTAACCAGATTTTCCCAGGGAAAGATGTACGTTTTATCCCCATCAGCGCATTGCATGGCGATAATGTTGTGGATCCCTCGGCGAACATGGATTGGTATCAGGAAGGAACCCTTTTGCAGACACTGGAGAATATACCCATTTCAAATGACTATAACCTCAAAGATGGTCGCTTCCCGGTTCAATTCATCATTCGTCCCGAATCCGATGAATTTCATGATTACCGGGGGTATGCCGGACGCATCGCCGGAGGCATCTTCTACAAAGACGACCGGGTGCTTGTCCTGCCTTCACGGATCCCATCGGTCATAACATCTATCAATACCTTTAACAACACGCAAAAGGAAGCATTCGCCCCCATGTCGGTAACTCTCACTCTTGCAGATGATATTGATATCAGCCGGGGCGACATGATTGTACCAGAGAATAACATCCCCCGGGAAAATACAACGATCGAAGTGATGCTTTGCTGGATGAACCAGCACCCGCTGCAGGTGAATGGGAAATATGCGATAAAACATACAACCCGGGATTTACGCTGCATAGTCAGGGAGGTTAAATACATCCTGGACATCAATACGCTTAAAAAACAGGAAAAAGAAAAAACCGTGAAACTGAATGATATTGCCTGTGTTGTGTTACAAACCACCAAACCCCTGTTCTATGATCCTTATTCCGTGAACAGGATTACCGGCAGCCTGATCCTGATTGATGAAGGCACAAACGAGACAGTTGGTGCGGGAATGATCCTTTAATCATATGTTTTCTGCAATAAACAGGAAAAAATCGCGTTAATCAGATTAATCAGGAGACGCTTATTTTTTATGTGTTAATAATTTTGATTTCAATGATCCCATGCCTGCCTGCCGCAGGGAATACCGATTATCAGCATGCATGTTTTGCATTGACAATATTCATATGAGTATTTCTTAATTTTTATTTCATGATAACGATGCGGAATTCCTTTATCTCCCTGTTCCTTTTTTGGGTAACGATCACAGGCTTTGCACAAACAACGGGCATTGGCCAATGGAGGGACCATCTTCCATATTCCCAATGTATTGCCGTGAAAGAAGTCGGAAGCAGGATCTACTGTGCCACGGTATATTCCCTTTTTTATTACGATAAAGAGGATAACAGCATTCAACGGATCAACAAGATCAACGGCCTTTCGGATATCGGGATCTCCACCATCAACTATAATGCATCGTATAACACCCTGGTGATCGCTTATACCAATGCCAATATCGATCTTATCAAGAACAATAAAATCATTAACATTTCGGATATCAAGCGGGCCTCCATTTTGGGGAATAAAACCATTAACGATATTTATTTCATCGGTCCATATGCCTATCTTTCGTGTGGTTTCGGCATTGTGGTACTGGATGTGAATAAAGAAGAGATCCATGATACTTACTACATCGGGGACAATGGGAGTCAAATAAACGTGCTCGGACTGACAAAAGATGATCATGACACCCTCTTTGCCGCGACAGAACAAGGCATTTACCTTGCTT
>JBEKST010000126.1:0-8422 GCA_049516815.1 Bacteroidales bacterium
GGCTGCGACTAACCGTGCAGATATCCTCGACCGGGCGCTCCTGCGTGCCGGAAGGTTCGACCGTCAAATCTATCTTGAATTGCCAAATCTAGAGGAACGTAAAGCTATTTTTAAGGTTCACATGAGGTTTTTGAAACTGGATGAATCTGTTGATGTTAATTTTCTTTCGAAACAGACTCCTGGATTTTCCGGAGCCGATATCGCCAATGTCTGCAACGAATCTGCCCTTATAGCAGCAAGAAGCGACAAGATCATCATCGGGAAACAGGATTTCATGGATGCCATCGACCGTATCATTGGCGGGCTCGAAAAAAGGAGTAAGATCATTTCACCGCAGGAGAAAAAGGTGATCGCCTTCCATGAGGCCGGTCATGCAGCCGTTAGCTGGATGCTTAAGTATGCACATCCGTTGGTGAAAGTCACCATCGTGCCAAGGGGAAAAGCACTGGGTGCAGCCTGGTACCTTCCTGAGGAACGGCAGATCACAACTTATGATCAGATGTTTGATGAGATAACGGCAGCGCTTGGCGGCCGCGCATCGGAAGAAGTCAACTTTGGAAAAATATCCACCGGGGCACTTAACGATCTTGAAAAGGTCACCAAACAAGCCTTTGCCATGGTGGTGTATTTCGGGTTGAACAAGAAGATCGGGAATATCAGCTATTATGATTCCACGGGACAGTCGGAATATTCCTTCCAGAAACCGTACAGCGAAAAAACGGCTGAAGTGATCGATCAGGAGATCAGCAAACTCCTCGAGTCGGCATATGAAAGAGCTAAGAAGATACTGATCAATAACAAGGAAAAACTTGGAAACCTCGCCAAAGTATTGCTGGAAAAAGAAGTAATATTCCAGGAAGACCTTGTGGAGATCTTCGGAAAAAGGCCCTTTGATGAAGAACCTGCCAAGGTTCCTCTATATGGGACTGAGGTACTTCCTGAATCCGGAGAAAAAGAAAAGGATAAAAAAGAAACGGACCAGCCAGGAACCGTTGCCTGAAAATACAAAAAACCACATGGAAGAAAGCACATCGAAAGAAAAAGTCCTCAAAAAGATTCGTGACGCACTGATCGAGAAAACGGACCCGCCCTATCCTATCATCGATATGGAGACTTTCGTTTATGCTCCTTTCACCGAGCCGCTGGATGTGACCTTTGCCGAAGAACTCGTGAAAGTATCCGGAAAATTCGGTTATTGCGAAAGCGAGGATGAGTTTCTTTCTTTTCTCCAATCTTACATCCTTGAAAAGGATTGGCCTGTGATGTATTGTTATGATGAACAATTACAGCAGCTTTTGAAGCAGGGAGGGATCCCGTTTGAATCGGACCCTGAAAAATTCACCGATATGAAGCTTGGGATCACACGATGTGAATACTTAATTGCACGACTCGGGACGGTGATGGTTTCCTCTCATGTTTCACCGGGAAGAAGAATGACGGTTTTCCCGGAAACCCATATCATTGTTGCTTATTCATCACAGCTTGTCCCGGATTTGAAAGATGCATTGAAGAAGGTCCGGAAAAAGTATGAAGATAATTTTCCTTCGCTGATCTCCCTGATCACAGGACCGAGCCGAACAGCCGACATTGAGAAGACATTGGTCCTCGGAGCGCATGGCCCAAAGGAATTGTATGTTTTCATGATCGAAGATAGACCTCCGGAAAATGAGTAACTTCTGGGCACGCACCATCACCGGCTTATCTATGGTCTTCCTGATCCTTGCAGCCCTTTATTTTGACCGGTTCTTTTTTGCAGCGATCTTTCTTGCAGTGACGATCCTCGGGCTCCTGGAATTTTATTCCATCACGGAAACAGAAGAATGCAAACCACAAAAGTTCACCGGAACTCTCCTGGGAACGATACTTTATCTTGGCATATCAGGATACTTTTTGCTTGAGGGAGGTGCAGGAGTTATTATTCCATTGATTCTGACGCTTCCTGTTCTCTTCGTTCCAGTCATCATTGAAGTGTACCGGAAGAAGGAAAAACCATTGATCAATGCTTCAGTCACTATCTTCGGGATGATCTATATTGCCTTGCCGGTTTCTCTTCTTAACATAATGAACTATCCTAAAATCGGAGGCACAGTATTTCATCACTTTCCGGCATATCTTACGGCTTATTTCCTGATCACCTGGATCTATGATACCGGCGCTTACCTTGTGGGAAAGAATTTCGGGAAACATAAATTTTTCGAAAAGATCTCACCAAAAAAAACCTGGGAGGGAATTATTGGCGGAATAGTTGTTGCAATCGCAGCAGCTACGGGGATTTCGTTTATCACACAAGGGATTTCTCTTATTACTCTTCTTATATTGACCGTCATTGTGATTGTGTTCGGAACCTTTGGCGACTTAGCAGAATCCTTATTCAAAAGAAGCCTTAACCTGAAAGACTCCGGTAATATATTACCCGGTCATGGTGGAATTCTTGACCGTTTCGATACGATCTTTGTTTCTGCGCCTTTTGTATTTTTGTACTTCGCCTTTCTGATTATTCTTTAATATAAAAAGATGACTATTCACCGAGAAGGATATACCACCATTTTTATTACGTTCTTGTTCGTAGCTGTTGTGCTGCTGACTTTTAACCATATTTTCCCGGGGCAGACATGGTTTCACATCGGACTGTATGCCGTGGGATTGTGGTTTTTCATTATGATCGTCCGGTTTTTCCGGACACCTGAAAGAACACTGAACGGAGGGGAAAATATCATTTCCAGTCCTGCGGATGGGAAGGTAGTTGTGATTGAAAGGACGATTGAGCCGGAATATTTCAGGGATGAGCGTATCCAGGTTTCGATTTTTATGTCGGCACGGAATGTTCATATCAATTGGTTTCCGGTTTCGGGGATGATCAAGTATTATTTTTATCATCCCGGAAAACACATGGTTGCATTCAGTCCAAAATCCTCTTTGGAAAATGAGCGGGCTACCACCGTGATCCAGACTGCTGGCGGGAAAGAGATACTGATCCGCCAGATTGCGGGTGCCGTTGCAAGAAGAATCGTCACTTATCCCAGGGTAGGCACACCCGAAATCCAGGGCGATGAACTCGGTTTCATCAAATTCGGATCGCGTGTCGATCTCTTACTTCCACTGGATACAAAATTGGAGATTGAACTAAACCAAGTTGTCTCAGGAAAACAGACGATCATTGGAAGGTTGTAAATCGGCGAAGAAGTTTTAAGTATTAAGTTTTAAGTGTTAAGTAAGGAAGTCTGTCCGCCTGTCCGCTTGTCCGCCATAGTGAAGTATTATGTTGTAAAGGGCGGATTTCCATGTATTATTCCATTGCCCTTGCCAGAAAATTATTGTACGGCAACATTGCCTTGTACACTTTCACCGTATAATCGAGCAGGGTTTTGCTGTATATTGTTTTTTCTTCCATTGCATGAGAGATGGTAAAACTCCGGTTCAGGAGAAGGTTCATCCCGGGAAAATCTTTCGGGAATTCACGCGGAGGAAGTTTCTGACGGTCCCAGTCATCGATTCCATCAAAATATTTTTTAAAATCCTTATGATTGAGAATTCCGTTAAATTCATCATAATTGTAATAGATCTCCTTCCTGATCTTCTTGGTGACTTCAGGCTCCGGCATCCATACACCACCGGAGAGGAAACACTCGCCCGGCTGCAGGTGGAAATAGTATCCCGGCCCATGGTTCTTCTTCCCTCCCCTGGCCATAAATGCGCCGAAATTGGTTTTATAGGGTGATTTATCCTTAGCAAAGCGGACATCCCTATATATGCGCCAGATGCAATCCTTTGCCGTAAGAAATTTGATGGAATCGTCAAATTTGGCGATGGCCGGGATCAGGGAATTAACAAAATCCTCGAATTCTTTTTTTCCCTCGTCGTACCGTTTTTTATTTGCCTGAAACCATTCGCGGTTATTGTTTTGTTCAAGGTCTTTAAGAAAATCAATGATGGTTGTTTTCATCTCCAATAATTTGTAATAAGGGTTCAAAAATACAAAGGAAAGAGCAAAAATCATAATGCAGGAATTCTAAATTCTTCCCTTCTAAACCTTGTTCATAACTATTTTTCTTTGTGGCCTATTACCTTTTGTTTTTTAACCGATTAAGCAGAAAATGCAAAGAGGATGGGTATGAAGGGCCGGATTATTTCATGTTTCATTTTCCTTATTTCCAATTGCGCTTATGCTGCCGGTGATCACATGATCATCGGGGGGAAGGCCGCTGCATTGGGATACACGTCGGTTACGCAGTCGGATGAATGGTCGGTATTCAACAACCAGGCTGGATTGGCTTGGTGCAAGAGGTTCAGCGCTGGGATCTATTTTGAGAACCGTTACCTGTTAAAGGATCTCAGTCTGAAAGCTTTGGCGATAACACTTCCGGCCGGAAGAGGAGCCTTTGGTGTTTCATTCCGCCATTTCGGGTTTTCCATGTATTCTGAGATGAACACCGGCATTGCTTATGGGATGCGGCTGACGAAAAGCTTTTCAGCCGGAGTGCAGGTTGATTACCTGCGCCTACATGTGGCCGATGGGTTTAAGGATAACAGTGTTTTTTCCTGTGAGATCGGTTTGCAGTTCCGGGCTGGCGAACACCTATGGCTGGGGCTGCATGTAGCTAACCCCGTTCCTGTAAAATTATCTTCATTAACACAAGAACGGCTCCCGACACTTTTACGTTTCGGACTCAGCTGGAGAATCATGGAGGGACTACATTCTGACATTGAAGTGGAAAAAGACCTCGTTCATAAACCGGTATTGAAAGCAGGAATTGAGTACCGACCGGCTAAATCCTTTTATATCCGGATGGGAATCCTTTCGAATCCCGCAACGTTTACCTTCGGGTTCGGGCTGGAGTTCGGGAACCTGCAATTTGACCTGGCTTCATCTTATCATTTCATCCTGGGATATTCACCCCAGGCATCGGTCATTTATTCGTTTGGGAAAAATAAATCAAAGAAATGAACCACAATAGGCACATAGAACACATTAGAATTTAGCCATTAGTTATTGTCCATTTGGGTATTTGAATCTTTGAGGTCGCAAATTGCGTCCTCAAAACGCGCTGGGACAAGTCATCTGACAATTAATAATTGATAATTGATAATTGATAATTGATAATGAAAAAGATAAAATCCTATTGTGACCTATGTGTCTATTGTGGTAAAAAGAATCTTTTTCAAAATGTGGTATTAGGTATTCTTGTATGCGTTTTTTTATTTCCTGTGGATGGCTTTTCACAAAATGAAAACCCTGATCTCATTGAGCGAACGACAGAAAAGTTGTCGGAAACTACCGACAAACCAATCGACTTTTCAGAAATCTCAGATGTCTTGGACCAGCTTCAAGGCCACCCTATCAATCTCAACAATACGAATCATGAAGAACTCAGCAAACTCCTGTTCCTGGATGACCGGCAGATCAACAATCTCATCCAGTACATACAGTCTTACGGTACAATTTATTCCATTTATGAACTTAAAGTTGTGGATGGATTTGATTCTGCAACGATCCTGAAGATCCTGCCGTATGTTTCGGTTGGACAGGAGATGGAAAAACATCCCATCCGGTTGAAGGATCTCCTGAAAGAAGGGAGAAACCAGTTGCTGATTAGAGCTGATCAGGTTGTCCAGAAGCAGGCCGGTTACCATGTTGCAGATACTGTTCTTGAAAAAAACCCCAATGCAGGATATGCAGGAAGTCCTGTGAAGCTGTATTTCCGTTATACTTATTCATTCTACAACAGGCTTTCAATTGGCCTTAGCGGAGAAAAAGATGCCGGGGAACAGTTTTTCAGGGGGAACCAGAAAAACGGGATGGATTTTTATTCCGGTTATATCAGTCTGCAAAATACAGGATTTCTGAAACAGATTACCATCGGAAATTTTAATGTGGATTTTGGACAGGGACTGACGCTTAGCTCCGGTATTTCTGCAGGAGCCATCCCGGGAACAGGAAATGTGCGGAAGTATGCACGGGGAGTTGTGCCAAGCCAGTCAACCAATGAAGGAAACTACCTCAGGGGAGTTGCAGTGGTACTGAAGAAATGGAATTTCAAGCTTTCCCTTTTCTATTCGAATCACAAACGGGATGCCAATGTAATTGCAGTTGATACTGTTACCGGCGATGCAAAGATGATCAGTTCATTTTCTGAAACAGGGTACCACCGAACTCCCAGGGAGATTGAGGATAAAAATGTCCTTCGTGAATCTATCTATGGAGGTAACATAAATTTCCGGAATTCCTTTCTTTCTATCGGGTTCACGGGCTTCCTGAGTCACTGGAATGCCAGCCTGGAACCTAAAGTTTATCCCTATAATTTGTTTACTTTCCATGGAAAGGAAAATCTGAACTTCGGGATTGACTTCCAGGTTGCGTTACGAAATGCATTTTTATTCGGTGAATGTGCACGAAGCAGGGATGGCGGGATGGCATTTTTATCCGGAATCCAGTTAAACCCCGACCCAAGGCTGATGTTCTCACTTTCTCTACGTGATTATCAGCGTAATTACCAGGATCTTCTCTCCAATGCACTTGGGCAGAATAGTGCTAATGCCAATGAAGAAGGGGTGCTGTTTACCTTCAATGCAGGCATTGCCCAACAGCTCAGTTTGACCGGCTATGCCGATCTTTACCGGTTCCCCTGGTTGAAATACAGGACGGATAGCCCTTCTTACGGAAGCGAATACCAGTTACAGTCGGATTATACAGCCGGTAAATTTGTTAAAATGTACCTTCGGTTCAGGATCCGGTCGAAACAGATCAACGCGACGGAAAACGTGCGGCCGGTAAATATCCTGGAACAAGGAACATCAATAACATTGCGTTACCAGGCTGACTGGCAGGTTTCCGAATTCCTGTTACTGAAAAGCCGTTTTGAATGGCTGAGAAACCGGAACGGGGATTTCAGCCCGGCATACGGTTACCTGCTCAGCCAGGCCCTTTCTTACAAACTTCCGTTAAATCATTTTTCTCTTGCTTTTCTTTATGCCCTGTTCGATACCGATTACTACAACGAGCGTATCTATGCATATGAAAGCGATGTTCTTTATGGTTATTCTGTCCCATCGTATTATGGGAAAGGGATTCGTGGTATGATCCTGTCTGAATGGTCGCCATACCGCTGGTTTGAGCTATGGCTAAGGTATGGACAAACCTGGTATTCCGATCGGAATGTAATCGGCAGCGGCCTCGACCTGATCAACGGTAACACGAAGTCAGAAGTGGAAATTCAGTTAAGAATACGGTTCTAATTGATCAGACAATCTCTGTTATAACATATGCACTAAACAAGTTGATGAGCTGATGAGTTGTATAGTTGTGATATACTCCGTGACTTTATGAACTATATAAGATCCCTCCTTCGTCGGGATTAATTCAACTAGTCATTTTGCTTCACTTCGTTCACAAAATAACAGTCTCATTAACTTTATGAACTTTATAACTTACCTGATCAGCATCACCGTTCCTCTGTTGGTGATCTTTGTCTTTTTGCTGTCCTCGTAAAAGAGTTCCCAAACATACACCCCTGCAGGGCAATATTGTCCATTCAATTTACCATCCCAGGCATCTTCGATATTGGTCGTTTCAAAGATCTTCTGTCCCCAGCGGTTAAAGATCTGAAAATTATATTTTGTAATATTTTCAATAGGAGTTCCATAGATCCTGAATTGATCATTGACCCCGTCTCCGTTTGGTGTGAAGGCATTGGGAATCGGCTTGCGAACGAACACAAGAACGGAATCCTTAAGGACGATTCCGGAGCAAAGATCCAGGCAGACATAATACCAGGTAGTTTCATTCGGCGTCACAGTAATGGTTTGGTCGTTTGAGATCGGCCGGGACCATTCGTACCAGTTGTAAACAATTTTGTTGCCCGGCACCAATGGTTGCAGGTGAAAAGGGATTGCTTCTATCGCAAAACTATCCACTGAAATGGGGGTATACAACCAGCCTTCTTTGCTTGCCGTCCATGAAGTATTATTTCTTCCCGGAACGGCGAAACCAATGCTTCCGTCGCCGTTTTCCACACCAAGGGTTGCCCGGTTGTCAAACCAACCATCACAGCGTTTCTTTGTAAGGATCTGATTTTCGACGGTGTTGGTTCCCTCATGCAAAATGATCTGGAAAGTTGCTACCGAATCCCCACAGGCATTTTCAGGATTGGAAAACATCGGAACCTGGCACCACATCACCACGAGTTGCCTGTTGGGAGCATCTCCGCCGGACAAGTAGAACACATAGGTATCACTCGTTTTCGGTAACAAATCTATCCAGGGTCCCATGATAACATTTTTCGGGTATTTGCTGTCAGTATTCGGTACAGGTTTGGGGTCGCGCTCGCCGGCTGAATTGGGATTAGGATCAAAACTCATCCAACCATTGGCGCCGATGTAGAACTGCGTAAAATTAGTTCCAAAAAACCTGAAACTGAACCCAATC
>JBEKST010000127.1:0-8289 GCA_049516815.1 Bacteroidales bacterium
AACGTAAATCACTAAGATGTCCTGTATAATCCGGGAAAAATGCGACTGGGTTTATGTTTTGATTCATCCTACAAATTTAGTGTTATTTGTGGGTACACCGTAGCTACCGGCAGGCAGGTAATTTGTAATTTGAAGAAAGTGGGATGTGGGAGATTTGAACTCCCGACCTCATGCGTGTGAAGCATGCACTCTGAACCAACTGAGCTAACATCCCAAGGCAGTGCGAAGATATAAAAAAACTTTTATAGTCCTATCTTCCCGGCAATCGGCAGCATCGCTTCTATCGCCAGGGCAACAAATTCGTCGATCGGGATACCAATCTTCTCACATTCCATGATGGTTTCGCGTTTCACGGAGGCGGCAAACATTTTTTCCTTCATGCGCTTAACCACCGATTTCGGTTTTACACTGGTGAGTTTTCGGTCGGGATAGACGTAGGTGGTAGCGAAGATCAACCCCGTTATCGTTTCCCCTGCTGCAAGTGCATACTGGAATTTCGTGCTACGCTCTTTTTCTGCAGAAACCTCGTTATGCATTCGGATGGCATCCAGGATATCGGGATCAACCTCGTACGCTTTCAGTAATTCCTCTGTTTGAGTACCATGAACGACAGGCTCCGCATGGGTGATTTCCACATCCAGGTCGTGCAGAAGTCCGGCAAGCGCCCATTTTTCTTCGTCTTCTCCTAGTCTTTGCGCCAGTCCGCGCATCACTGCTTCCGATGCGAGGCAATGGAAGATCATTTTTTCATTTTTAACGTAATGATGGAGAAGTTCGAGGGCTTTTTCCTGCGTTAGTAGCATTTTTGAGTTTTTTCAGAGATAACAAAGTTACAAAGTTAAAGAGTCATAGAGTCACAAAGTTACTACCGCCCCACTTTATCAATTCACTGTAAAATTTATTGAAGCAACCGTTTTCAATCCTGTAACGAGGATTCCTGTTGCTACATAGCTGCCAGCGCGGGTGATGGTAAAGTTGGATAATAGAATATGTCCATAAGACTGTGGATTGGGATAATCCTGGGTGAAGATTGGTGTTCCGTCCTGTTGGTTGATTTTTAAACGAACTGCTGATCCGCCCATGTCTTCTGCGCTTTCAAGGCGGAAATAGATAGTGGTTGAAGCCGTGAAAGAAGTCCCCACGCCGGTTAGCTCGAACAGATTACTCGAATTTAACCCTGTGCCCAGCGTTAGTTTATTGGAAAATCCGCTGGAAGAAGTACTATCGCTTTTTTTTGAACAGGAAACAACTGCCAATGTAATCAACAAAAGAAAGAAAATCTTTTTCATGGGTTAAGGGATTTAGTTAAACCTGATTTTATTTTGGATAAAAATACAAAAAAACATAAAGTAACTAAATTTTTGGTAAGAATTACACAAAGAAACATAAAAAGGAAGTCGGAAGTCGGAGGTCAGAGAATGGAGGATGGAAGATAGAGAATTGAAAATTAACTCGCCAGCTCATCGACTGAAAATTTGTACTTTTACTGAACCTGAAACGGAATTTCCCGATGCGATATTACATTCTTTCGATCCTGATAACATTGTCGGCACTCATTGTAAATGCGCAGAATGATGTTGATACCACGATCATTATAGGCAGCATTCCGGTGGATTTCCATTTTCCCCGAGGTTCTTCCGTGGGCGCTATCCTGGTGCTACCCGGCTGGAATTTCAGCCGGAAAGATATTTGTATTAAATCCGATTTTTGCACAAGAGCCAAGAAACAAAGATATATCCTGGTTTTCCCGGAGATGATGAAAAGCGTCTATTCTTCCGCATTTTTCCCGGAAACGCGGGACGACTGGAGGCGCTACCCAACCTTGCATTGGATCACTGACACACTGATCCCTTTTTGCCGGAAACAATTTCATATTTTTAATGAGGGAGGGAAAAATTTCCTTTATGGGATATCAACAGGGGCAAGGGGAGTAGTGTTGGTTGCCGAGAACACCGGTAACTTATTCCTGGCCGGAGCGGCCTTGTCGGGTGATTATGATCAGACAAGCATGCCGGCCGACCTGCTGATGACAGGAACCTATGGCCCCTATGATCAATTTAAAGACCGCTGGAGAGGCCCCGATAATCCCAGCCTTCATTCAAGCCGCCTGAAAATTCCCCTGTACCTCGCCCACGGGAAACAGGATGCTATTGTGCCCTGCCAGCAAACCATCGATTTTTCCCGGAAAATTACCACAGAAGATCCCAGGAGGGGACATATCCTTTATTTATGTGATACCTGTGGACATAATTATTCATTCTGGAACTCGCAGACGGAAGATGTTTTCACATTTTTTGAAAAAACCGGGAAAATAATTAAAAAATGAAAAAGCTAAATATACTCTGGACGACCGGCGAAAAGCTGATTACGTTCTAGGTGTTGCCAGCCCGGGTCACGCTTTGTACTTCCTTTAATTTAAGTAATTTTTTCATGACCTCATCCAGGCGAACCGTGCTATTGACGAGAATGCCGATCTCACAAGTGTAAGAGTTATCGGGATGGGTCTTAACCCGTGTTGAACGTACACTGACTTTCATTCCGTTCGTCAGCAGTTGTGTTAGCTTAGTGACGATGTCCTTGCTGAATTTCCCGGTTACGACCAGGTTTGCCGTAAAACTCTTTTCCGTATCTACTTCTTTCCAGCGTGCTTCCAGGATGCGATAAGGATACCGGGAGATCAGGTCGTGGGCATTGGGGCAGGTAGTCTTATGGATCCGGATTCCCTGGGTGACGCTGATGAAAGCAAAAATTTTATCACCCGGGATAGGACTGCAGCAACGCGCAAATTCATAATGGATAGAATCAATCTTTTTATCGATGATGATAAAATCTTTTTTTCCGGAGATTACTTCGGATATTCTTTCGGGGAAGGATTCTTCCTTTATCGGAGCGCCAATCTGGAGTTTCATTTCGGGTTCCGTCAAAACTTTCTTGATCTTTAACGGATCCAGCTTTCCTTCGCCGAACCGCTGGTAAAGATCCAGGTAATTCTCACATCCGAAAGCATCGACAAGTTTATTGATAACCAGGTCGGTAAACTCTATCCCGAGCTGGGTAATCTTGTTTTTCAGGATCTCCTTGCCTGTATCCGAATCTTTGTAGGTTTCCATCTTCAGTGCATGGCGGATGCGGGTTTGTACCCTCGGGCTTTTCACGAATTCCAGCCAGTTATGGCTCGGTTTCTGGTTCTTGGAAGTGAGGATCTTCACCGTATCCCCGTTTTTCAGCACATGTTTTAACGGAACCATAGTGCCGTTGACGATGGCGCCGGTACAGGTTTCCCCGATGCCGGTATGAACCTCAAAAGCGAAATCGAGCACCGTATAACCTGCTTTCAGTTTTTTCAAGTCGCCTTTGGGTGTAAAGATGAAGATCTCGTCGCGGTAGAGTTCTTTTTTTTCACGGCTGATGTCCATTTCGGGAGAAGAAGGTAACGGGTTTTCCAGCATCTCCCGGATGGCTGCATAAAAATACGTCTGCCCGTCAGTTTTTCCGTCCGACTTATATTTCCAGTGGGCTGCAATGCTTTTCTCAGCGATGTCATCCATGTGCCGTGTCCGGATCTGAACTTCAACCCATTTCCCTTCCGGGCCAATGACCGTAGTATGCAAAGATTCGTACCCTGTTGCTTTTGGGAAAGAGATCCAATCGCGCAAGCGGCGCGGGTTTGGTGTATAAATATCCGTGACGAAAGAATATACTTTCCAGCAATCGGATTTTTCGTCTTCGATCGTATTATCCAGGATGATGCGGATGGCGAAAAGGTCATATACCTTATCAAACTCCACTTTCTGTGCGATCATCTTCCGGTGAATGGAGGGAATAGATTTTATACGGCTTTTGATCTCGCAAACAAACCCGTTTTCCTTCAGCCGTTCTTCGATAGGACGGATGAATTCGAAAGTATAGCGATCACGGTCTTTCTGGGTTTCCTGTATTTTCTGTTGGATCTGAAAGTAGATTTCCGGATCGGAGAACCGCATGACCAGATCTTCCAGTTCTGTTTTGATCCGGTACAGGCCGATGCGATGGGCAAGCGGAATATATAACAGAGATGTTTCACCGGCCAGACGAACCTGTTTTTCGGCAGGAAAATCAGAGATATGGCGCATATCCTGCAACCGTTGCCCGAGAGAAATGAGAATCACCCGGATATCATCGGAGATAGTCAGTAGCAGCTTGATAAAGTTCTCAGCATTGGAAATATATTTTGCTGTATCCATCCGGTCGATCTTCCGGAGGCCGGAAATAAGTTCCCACACAGGTTTTCTGAAGTCTTTGACAATCTGTTCTTCGGAAAGGACTTGAGGTACTAGTTCTTTCAACAGGATTGCGGGAACCGTTTCGACCGACAGGTTCAGTTCCGTTAAAAGGATTTCCGCCACCTCAAGCAAACCAGGAAGTACATCTGTTTTTTTTTCTTTCCGGTAATGTTCTTCTGCAAGGCAAAATGCCTTGGTGATCTTTTCTTTTTCTTCTTTTGAAAAAGGGAAAGACGGAAACTGTTTCAGCATCCCAGCCTGAGATTTTTTATCTACCTTTTTTTCTAGCATATACAGATTACAGCATGCAAAGATACTAAGAAACAGCAGGGCGATAGTTCTTTGTGATACTTCTCTGTGGATCTCTGTATAACTGAATTTTTCAGGTCGTGGGTATTACACGGAGGTTCACAGAGAAGGCACTGAGTTACACAGAGGTTGTTAGGTTTTTAGCAATTTCCCGATTTTACTCGTTCTTCTGTTTGCCATCTTGTCTTGTTCTTCTCGTAATATCCTGATGTAAAAAAAAGAAAAAACAAAAGCGCTGCAATACAGATTCCCGAACACACAACAAAAGCCGTTGAAATAGAAAATTGCTGTGCGATACTGCCGGCGAGGATCATCCCGGCGCCCATTCCGATATCAACGGAAGTGAATATTGTGGAGTTGGCTGCTCCACGACGGCTTCCAGGAACCATATTATTGGTCATGGCCTGGAAAGTCGGGAAAACGACGCCATTACCAAAACCAAGAATGACGGCTGCTCCATAGAATCCGGCGGGATTTCGCAGGAGGGCAAGGACCGGAAAACCAACGATAAGCAGTGAAAGACAAATCAAAAGGATCATCCGTGGGCCGTGGCGGTCGAAAAATTTTCCCGAAGTGAAACGGGCGCCGATCACCCCGGTTGCATAAATGAGGAAAAAACCGGCGGGATTGTGTATTCCCAGTTCACGTCCATACAGCGCGGCAAAGGCTAATAACCCACCATAGCTGATCATGATGAGGAGAAGGTTAAAGGATGGAAGCAGGGTGGTCGTTTCAAACAAAGCAGAAACCCGGAACTCCAGGGATTTTGAAGGAACCGGATCCCGGTAACGCATGGAAGCAACCATACCTATGCTCGCAAGGCTGATGAGGAATCCTGCAATAAACATGGAGGAATAACCTCCGTGCTGAAGAATAAACGAACCAATCACAGGCCCCAATGCCATCCCCAGTGTGGTTGAGATCCCGTAATAACCGATCCCCTCCCCGCGTTTTTCGGAAGGAATGATATCCACGGCTACTGTCGAGCTGGAGGTGGTAGTCAGTCCCCAGGTCAGTCCATGGGTAAACCTCACCAGAACCAGCACTGCTACTGTCCAGGCAACAAGGTAACCATTAAAGATCAATGCATATAATAAGAGGGAAACAAGTAAAATCTTTTTTCTGCCGTATTTATCCAGCCCGAAACCTGCAAAAGGACGTACCAGCACCGAGGCTACTATATAAGAAGCAAGCACCAACCCGACCACACTTTTGGAGGAATGCAGTTCATTGAAGATATAAACAGGAAGTGTCGAGATCAGCGAATAGTAAGCGCTATTCATGAAAAAATTTGAAAAGGTAAGCAGGGTAAAATTCTGGTTCCAGAGTTTAGCAGGCATCAGGCAGAAGGCAATTACGATTTACGATTTTTGATTTACGAATGAATTTTAGATTTACGATTTACGATTCCCTGGGCACTCGCGCCAGCCTGGTCTCAATACTCTATCTTGTATTCTCTATTTTCCGACCTCTGCCCTCCATTTCCATCTTCCATCTTCCTATTTCTTCTCCGCAATCTCTTTCAAAACTTCTTCCTGGATCCCTTTCGGTAATGGAAGGTATTTGAAAAATTCCATAGAGTAATTCGCTCTTCCGCTGGAGATATTCCGGAGTTGCGTGGCATAGCCAAACATCTCCATAAGTGGCACGAGACCATTAATCTTTTGTGCACCTTTGCGGTATCTGCGCATGGATTCAATCTTTCCGCGGCGGCGATTGAGGTTGCTGCTTACTTCCCCGATGTAATCGTCGGGCGTGTTCACTTCGATCTTCATCATCGGCTCCAGCAGGATGGGGTTCGCTTTCATGAATCCTTCCTTGAAGCAGATCGAAGCGCAGGTCTGGAAAGCCATATCTGATGAGTCAACCGGGTGATGGCTCCCGTCGAGGAGCACCACTTTGACATCCACCACCGGATATCCTGCCAGGATGCCTTTTATTAGTGTTTTCTGAATCCCTTTGTTGACCGACTGGATAAATTCGGCAGGAATGTTGCCTCCCTTGACTTTATCCACGAATTCATATCCTTTTCCTTCGTTGGGTTCAAGGCGCATCTGGACATCTGCAAACTGGCCTTTTCCCCCGGTTTGCTTTGAGTGCTTATAACGGTGTTCTTTCTCCACGGTGATTGTTTCCCTGAAGGCGACAGCCGGTTCACCTACATTCGCATCCACTTTAAATTCATGTTTCAGCCGGTCGATGATGATCTCTAAGTGAAGTTCGCCCATCCCGGAGATGATCGTTTCTTCCGTTTCTTCATCATATCGTACGTTGAAAGAAGGATCTTCATTCATCAGTTTGTTCAGTGCCTCTCCCAGTTTTGCTTGTTCTCCCCTTTTTGCGGGGGAAATTTTTAATTCGATCACTGAAGGTGGAATATGAATGTTTTCAAGGAATAGAGGATAATTGTTATCGCAGAGCGTATCCCCCGTTTTGGTCAGCTTTAAACCAATCAGAGCCACAATATCACCAGGCCCTGCCTCACTGATCTCCACTCTTTCTTTCGCATGAATACGGAAAATCCTGCCGATACGTTCATGTTTCCTTTTGGTGGAATTCAGGATCTGCATCCCGCCGTGAAGGGTACCAGAAAAGACACGGGTAAAAGTTTGCTGTCCTACAAAAGGATCATGAATAAGTTTGAATGCCAAAGCCGAAAAAGGTTCTTTTGGGGAAGGATGCCGTGAATGAGATTTTTCCGGATCATTGATATCAATGCCGACTACGGCACCAACATCGATGGGAGAGGGCAGGTAATCTAAAACGGCGTCGAGAAGCATCTGTATTCCTTTGTTCTTGTATGCAGCCCCGCAGAAAACCGGGGTGATCAGCATTTTCAGGGTGGCTTCGCGCGCAGCCCGCTGCAACAATTCAGAAGGAACTTCCGTACCTTCAAAAAAATGTCGCATGACCTCTTCATCGAATTCGGCAATCTTTTCCACCATCCAGGACCGTCCTTCCTTTGCTTTTTCCTTGTATGCTTCCGGGATCTCTATTTCGATCTGTTCAAAATCCTTGAACATATATGCCTTTTGTGTCATGAGGTCGATGATACCATCGAAATTGTCTTCGGCTCCAATAGGCAGGTTGAAAGGAACTGCATTGGCATCAAGATATTTGTTCATCTGGGCAACCACCTGTGCAAAATCGGCGCCGGTGCGATCCATCTTGTTGATGAAGGCAATACGGGGCACCCGGTAGCGATCGGCCTGGTTCCATACGGTCTCACTCTGGGGTTCAACGCCTCCTACGGCACAGAAAACCGCGATCATCCCGTCTATAACCCGGAGGGAACGTTCCACCTCGACTGTGAAATCCACATGTCCCGGCGTATCGATCAGGTTGATCTGGTAGTCCTTCCAGACACAGGAAATAGCTGCCGAAGCAATGGTAATACCCCGTTCCTGTTCCTGTTTCATGAAGTCCATAGTAGCCTGGCCATCGTGGACTTCCCCCATCTTGCGGGTGGTCCCGGTAAAAAAGAGAATACGCTCAGTTACGGTGGTCTTACCTGCATCGATGTGAGCGGCAATCCCTATATTTCTGAGTTTATTTAATGGCATGGTGATTTTTTGAGCCGGCAAAGGTAGGGTTTTTTCCCGTACGTTTGTAAAGTGGCGATTTGCAGACCAGCTTTTGAGCTCACGAGCTGATGAGTTGGCGAGTTATTAAGAAGCGAAATAATGAAAGGCGAAATAGCGAAATTGTGTGCGATTTG
>JBEKST010000128.1:0-8277 GCA_049516815.1 Bacteroidales bacterium
CAGATTAACTAGTATTTTACGGGCTTATCATATTGATACCATCCTGCGGAAAATTATTGATAAATATTCTGATTTAACTGTAATCAATATCGGTGCAGGTCTGGATACAACTTTTCAGCGTGTAGATAATGATAAGATATTCTGGTATGATTTGGACTTACCGGACACTATCGCCTTGCGTAAAAAATTGATTCCTGAATCAGAAAGGAACAAATACATCCCAAAGTCTTTTTTAGACAAAACTTGGTATAGTGATATACAAGTGCGAAGATCAAAAATTGTTTTTATTGCCGCAGGTGTACTGCCATATTTTAAGCTGGAGCAAGTCAAAGGCCTATTTTTGGACTTGATGAATGAATTCCCAGGCAGTGAAATCATTTTCGAAACAATGGGCAAAATAATGATTTGGTTTAGGAACCTTTTTCGTGGAATGCCTGGTCGTGATAATGCTTTCTCGTTTTTCGTGCAAGGGGGAATCAGTTCATCCAAGATTGTCAGGAAATGGAGTGACAAGATTAATATAATTGATGATTTCTCAGTTTACACATCTATATCCATAAATGAATTTATTGACAAGAAAACTTCTTTGCAAATTAAGATAATGAACTTTTTTAAACTATATCAGATAATCCATTTAAAACTTGGATAAAACATTATGCCTTACCGGACTACATGTCTTAGAACGGACTTAAAGACCGGCCAACGCACAACACCGGCTCATACACCATGCGGGTTTAAAAGGGTTGCGTAAAATTGTGCTTTTAATTAGCTTTGGTGTAAAACAAAAAGTAAAGTACATTTAACTCCCGCACGGTGCATAGCCGGGAAACGTTAGTTGCGATTATTAAAAATTAAAAACTTCCGAATGTCATTGAAACCAACTTAAATAACCAACTATGAAATCAATTCTCTTCCTGATTCTTTCCGTTTTATTCCTTTTCTCATGCTCAAAAAAAGAAAATGGTTCATCTTCCACTTCACAAAGACCACTGATTAAAACTATTTCATTTGAGTCCACCCTTAAGGGAAGTTACTGGTACGACAGCCAGGGAAGAATAACCTGTTCCAGGACGATTGAATCACCTGATATCGACAGTACCGTGTACTTTTATGCTAATAACACTCTTGAGAAAAAGTTATATCACGATGGGATACTGAGTGAGATAGAACATGGAATACTTGAAAATGGAAATGTGGTTTCTATGAATGGGATCAAAACGGATTCAAGCAGCTTCTGGAGTACCTATTACACCTATGATGGAAATGGCTTTCTGATCCGTGAAATTCACATGGATAACGATACCGTTGAGACCTGGCGAGTTGAATACCAGATAGTGGACGGGAATGTTGTTTCAATGAACCGGAGCAATTATATTCCAGTCGTCTGCACATACGAGTACTATCCAGGAACAACCAACTCCTTGGGATCTCTGAAATATGTCACATTCATGGGCAAAAACAGTAAAAATCTGATAAAAAAAAGTACATGGAATTACTCTTCCGGATCATCCGGAGAGGAAGATGATACATATGAGTACTACGAAAATGGTTGGGTAAAAAAGGTAACCAGCATCAACGGTTCGCAAACTATTCACTCTTATTTTACTTACTGGTAATTTTTAACTACTATTATAACAAAATTTAAAGTCAAAATGAAATAACAACACCTATCAAACCGGCAACCGGATTGAACCAGCAAATTAAAACGGCACAGAAAATCAAGATCGTGATTGAATATGAATAAATTTTACGCGTTTCTTCTTCAGATTTTTCTTTCCTGTTTCTCTTTGAGCAATTTTCCAGCCGATGCCCAGGCGCCGACCTGGGTCTGGGCCAGAAATCCGACAGGTGTAAATAACGAGGCTTTTGAATACGCGATCTCCGCTGATCTCATGGGGAATGTATATGTCGGCGGTAGCTTCGATTCCCCGACCATCACGTTCGGTTCGTTTACACTGACTTCGCCGGCAAACGGAAACGAACAGCTGTTCCTTGTAAAGTATGACCCCGCCGGCAATGTCGTATGGGCCAGAAGTGCGACCTGCACTTACAGCAACGTCGTAAATTCATTGGCCACGGATGCTGCCGGGAACATCTATATAGCCGGTGCTTATGACTATTCCGATATCACTTTTGGCTCTGTTACACTGGTCAATGCCGGTAGTTCGGATAGTTTTCTCGTCAAATACGATCCGAATGGAAATGTAATCTGGGCCAGGAGGGCAGGCAGCAATGGCTCTGATGGTGCAATATCTGTTGCAACGGGGGCATCGGGGGATATATACATCACGGGTTTCTTTGACAGCAGCTCGATTACATTCGGTTCCTTTACGCTGACCAACACGGGGAACGATTATGATATGTTTGTTGCAAAATACGATGCAGACGGAAATGTAATCTGGGCAAAAAGCGCCGGGGGACCCTATAGTGATTACGGATGCGGCATTGACGTCGACCTTTCGGGTAATGTATATGTTACAGGAGAGTTCGGCAGCCTGACCATGACGATAGGACCATTTACCTTGACAAAACAAACCGTGAATCCGGCTCTCGCTTCCACGGATCTGTTCCTTGCCAAATATGATGCCGGCGGAAATGTGCTCTGGGCCAAAAGAGCAGGGGGCAATGAATCCGAAACTGTGAATTCAGTTTCCGTCGACAATGCCGGCAATGTATTCCTTCCCGGAAATTATAAAAGCCAGTCCATTACCCTGGGCTCGTCGACATTTACGAACATCGATCCTCAATACAACAATGTATTTCTTGCAAAATATAGTACGGACGGGGATATCATATGGGCGGTCAGCGCCGGGGGGCCGGATGATGACGAGATAGCATCGGTTTCTTCGGATAAGTATGGAAATGCCTACCTGGCAGGATACTCTGAAAGTCCTTCCATCACATTTGGTTCTTATACCTTACCAAATCCCATTTCGCCGGTGGGGAATCTTTTCGTGACCAAATATGACGGCAACGGAAATGCACTATGGGTAAAAAGCACACTGGAACCCAGCGGTTATCCGCATGCCGGTGCCGTGGACACGGCAGGCCATGCCTACATTTGCGGCTCCACGGGAAGTCAGCAGCTGCGCTTCGATTCCACCACATTGTTCTTTCCATACACGACCAATGGCTTTTTCGGCTCATTCACGGCAAAGCTTTCAAACTATTCCGTCAATATAGTTCACACCGATCCCGTTTGCTACGCGGATCATAACGGCACGGCAACCGCGAATGTCACCGGGGGAACGCCTCCTTTTACCTACTTGTGGAATACCACCCCTCCCCAGACCACAAAAACCGCTACCGGGCTCCAGGCGGGAATCTATAAAGTGACGGTTACTGATGCCTCAGGCCTGGTAACCATTGGCTATGTTACGATTAATCAGCCCGCGCTCATACAAACCGACATTCAGCAGGTAATCTGCAAGGGCGACTCACTGCTGTTCAACGGCAACTATTACAGCACCCCGGGGATCCTTTATGATACGATGGTTTCAGTAAAAGGCTGCGACAGCATTATAAAACTGACACTCGCCGTGGATCCCCTGGATACTACACATCTGTTCCCCTCCATATGCCCGGGCGGTATTTACAATTTTTACGGAACCCCACTGACAACTCCCGGGATCTATTATCATATGCTGACTTCCTCACACGGATGCGACAGCGTTATTTCCGTGAACCTGACCGTCAACCCGGATTATTTCATCGTCAATCCGCAGACCATCTGCGACGGAAAAGCTTATATCATCGGAGGAAACACGTATACGATCGCGGGAAACTATCTCGACACCTTAAAAACCGTTTCACAATGCGATAGCGTTATTAACACCCAGCTGCTTGTCAATCCTTCCTATCACTATAATGACCAGCAAACGATCTGCAGCGGGCAATCCTATGTTTTCAGGGGAAACACCTATACCGTCACCGGAAATTACTTCGACCCGTTTACGACTGTTCTGGGATGCGACAGTATTTTTCAGCTGTCATTAACCGTGAATCCCCTTCCGATCGCGTGGGCAGGGAATGACATTAGGACATCCTACGGGAATCCTGTCCAGTTAAATGCAACAGGAGGCGTCTCTTATCAGTGGAATCCGCCCGACTACCTCAGCAATCCTTTTGTTTCCGACCCGGTATCGACACCGCTGACCACCATTACCTATGTTGTCACCGTTACGGATTCCAATGGATGCTCTGCAACTGATACGGTAAAGATACTTCTGGATGAGTACATTATCATTTTCCCCAATGCCTTTACGCCAAACGGAGACGGGCTGAATGATGTTTTCCGCCCCAAAGCTGACAATATCTGCAGGTTTACCATGTCGGTCTACAACCGGATCGGTCAACTGCTGTTTGAAACGGACAACATTGAAACCGGCTGGAACGGAATGTTCCGGGGCGAATTATGTCCTGCCGGGGTTTATGTATATACGGCAACTTATGAGTTTGCGGGTAGCGGTGAGAGAAAAACCATTTCAGGAAACTTCACCCTTCTGAGGTAGCAGCAGGGGAATAAATAAATAGCGAAAAACGAATGGTGAATTGCAAAACATTTTTCATCGCAAAAGGTCAAAGACCAATGTTAACAGAATCAGTAAATTAAATATGCATAAACAGTAATTTGATATTTCTCAAAGGTGGTAAAATTAACTTTCACCGTCGCAACGGTTGATAAATTGCTTATGTTTGGATCTATACTGTTTCTGGGCAGCATTGAGACAATTAAAAGGGTTTATTCGTGAAACTTCAATTTTTAGAACGCAGTGATAAAAAATTTATCAGTCGAACCCTACCTGCGGCAGGCAGGAATCCCCGCGAGTACTCGGGGGAGGGTATAATACGCCGTCCCTCTGGGGCGCCTGCCTACTGGTAGGCAGGGAAATAGGATCTCCCGAGTACTCGGGACCCTGGGGTTCATACCCATGATTAAAAGGAGCTTAAAGTAATTAAAACAGAATTAATTTTAAATTTAACCTATATGAAGATGAAGATTTTATATATTGTCATGTTGTTCAGCATGGCAATATCCTGTAAGAAGGAGAATTCGAATACAAAAAACCCCGGTACAGTTGTTACCCTCGGCGCTATTCTTGATCTTTCTGGTAACTACTCAGAGGAGGGCCTGACTGGCAAGGCAGCTCTTGAGCTGGCTATTGACGATTTGAATCAACGATACACCTCGGTGGGATCTTCACTGAGGTTTTCAGTTACCTATGTTGACACTCATTTGGATACGGGTTTAACATTGAATGCGGCCAAAAACATGTACAATCAGGGGATACGGCTGCTGGTGGCCGGACCAAACAACAGTGCCGGTCTTAACACCATCAAATCTTTTGTGGATCAACATCAGATGCTGGTGGTGAATTGTTTCAGTTCAGCACCATCACTGGCTATTCCTGACGATTACATCATAAGGTTGATTACCGATGATAATATGCAGGGGCAGGCGCTGCTTAAAATGATGCAGTACGATACTATACAGGCACTCATCCCTGTTTGGAGGAATGACACATATGGTACAGGACTTTACCAGGCTGTCAAGCAAAAATTTCAAGACCAGGGGGGAACCATTTTCCCCGGGATCAGCTATAATCCGGGCGCCAGCAATTACCAGGAAATGATCCAACAGGTTGGGGCTCAGGTCAGCAACGCTATTGCCACTTATGGTAATTCAAGGGTTGCCGTGATCCTGATTGGTTACCAGGAAGGAGCTGATTTCCTTCATGCCGCTGCATCTGTTCATGACCTTGCTCTTGTGAAATGGTACGGATGCGATGCCAATATTCAAAAGACCGCTATATCATCTGATACTGTTGCAGCACCTTTTGCCCGAACCGTCCGGTTTATGGGGCCCATCATGGGGATTGGTACTGCCGGGAAGTTACCGGCACAGGCTAAGGTGCTTTCAGACCGAATTTTTGCAAAGACCGGACTTAATTCTACTGCTTATGCACTTACGGCCTACGATGCAGTTCAGCTTTACAGCCTGGCATACGATATTGTACAGGATTATAATGCTCCGATGATCAGAACTGCATTTCCTCCTGTTTGTGAATTCTATAACTACCTGGGAATTTCCCGTAAACTCAATGCAGCAGGAGACCTTGCCACGGCGAATTATATTTTCTGGACTATCATCCCAGCATCAGGTGGCTATGGATGGGACAGTTACGCCACCTACATAGCAGACGGAGATTATATTTTGATAAAGTAAGTATTAAAAAATTATTGTTTATCTATCGACTGGGATTCGTTGTATTTACGATGCACATATTTAAAACTGCTCTCTCAATAAGCTTTTTAACTTTAACCCAGGTTAATTGTGGATTTGCAGTACACGAGACAGTCATCAAGATCCACTTAATCGAAATTAATCAGGCTCTTCAGAATGAAGGTTATTTTTTGCTGATCGTACTTTAACCGATAGAATTCCAGCATACTAGCCAGGTCGTACATGAAATAAGGGTAGTAAATATCAATAAAATCCTTCGATCGTCAGACTGTCTATACCCCCCCTGTATACACTATAAATTTGTTTATAACTTTTCCTTTGTTTTATTAGTATTGACGGGGGGTTCTTAACCTTATACTAAGGATTACAAACAAGGAAAACCTGGCTCATAGATTGTTCTTATCGAATCTTCCATGGAGGAAAAGATAAAACAAAATAATCCCGTTAGGATTATTGATGCATTTGTGATAGTTGTATACTACTAAAAGAGTTTAGCTTCAATTAAGCAAGACATGCCCCGGAGGGCAGACCACCATATCATCCCGGTGATCTTCTGAAGTTGTATATCTACGGATATCTGAACAGAATCCGCTCCATAAGGATGCTGGAGAAAAAATACACGCACAACCTGGAGTTAATGTGGCTGCTAAAAGAACTTACTCCGGATCACAACACAATTGCCAGTTTTAAAAAGTCTAGTCCAAAGGCCATCAAATTGGTATTTCGCAGAATGTTTACTGTGTGCAAACGTCTTAATATGATAGGCGGGAAAGCGATTGCAACAGACGGAACTAAACTCAGGGCACAGAATTCAAAGAAGAACCATTATTATCAGAAGAAGATCGACGAACACCTGGCTTATATAGAATTCAGATTGAATGACTATTTCGATGCTCTCGATGTTGCCGATACTGCTGAAACCATGGGGCTGGACCGGATATTGACAAAGAAAAAATTCGGGAAAAGATTACACATCTCAGTGAGAAGAAACAGCAATATGAAAAGCTGGAACAAGAATTAATCAAAACAGGTTAGGATCAAATTTCAGCTACGGATCCAGAAAGCCGGAAAATGCCCATCCGGCAAAATATTCTTGAGATGTCATATAACATCCAGACTTCATTTAAAAGTTTTTCATATCAATATTCCGGAATTATATTATAAATTTACTTAACAGTAATCCGTCATCGAGGTTTATAGACAGACTGAAATTAGTGGTAATTATAAATGGACTAACCTAAAAGTGAATAGTCGTTAATTAGATATACATAAAAACTTAATAGAATTGTAACAAATAGAAATAAAAAATGAAAACAATAATATTAGTAGCAGGTGGCACAGGTAATCTTGGTGGTAGAGTTATTAACGCTTTACTTGACAGAGGTGCTGAAGTACGGGTTATTGTTCGATCAAGTACTGACATTAAAAAAATAAACAAACTGGAGAAGCTTGGTGTAAAAGTGTTTATGCTAAACATATCAAGTGTTGAAAAATTATCAACAGCTTGCAAAGGTGCTACTTGTATAGTCTCTACATTATCTGGGTTACGCGAAGTGATTGTTGACACTCAAAAAATATTATTAGATGCTGCAATTGCGGCAGGTGTACCACGTTTTATACCATCAGATTATTCATTAGATTTTACTAGATTCTCGGCTGGTGAAAACCGTAATTTAGATTTGAGACGAGAATTTCATGAATATCTTGATAAGTCTTCCATCTCAGGAACAACAATCTTCAATGGCGCCTTTGCCGATATGCTGACCGGCCAAATGCCGCTCATTCTTTTCAAACAGAAACTAGTCATGTATTGGGGAAATGCTGACCATCGCATGGTCTTCACTACAGTGGAGACGTTCTCCTCGATTCGACTCCGGTCCTCGTCCATCAAGATCACGTTGGACGTGTAGAGAGCGAATTGAACGTCGCCGGCACTGGCCACGCTCATCGCCGCTTCCGAATCATTGGCCATCTCCTGCGCAAAATGATTGATCGTCCCGCCAGGCCGGTTCCAAAGCTGATCCATGAACCCG
>JBEKST010000129.1:0-8224 GCA_049516815.1 Bacteroidales bacterium
GCATTTGAAATTTAATAACCCCGAAAATGCCAATTTTCTGGCAAATTCGGGGTTATTTTTTTGCAATCTTATCAACCAAGTTCTTAACAGACGCGGATTTCAAGATTTCAGGAAGACCCGGATTAAATATCAGAATTTTTTGTTTGGTTATTTTCCATCGTTTTTTTAAGAGCATTCAACATGTTATGAGTATTGCATGGAACGTTTCTTTTAAAAAATAACGCCTGGCCGATTTAATAATTCTTCATTTTTCTGTTTAATACAGGTAAAGAATACCCGACAGTCATAGAGAACATCTCTAGATAGACCCTTGTTTTTACGGGTACCGAACAAGAAATATGTGGCTGGATGTCATGATCATACCTGGTATTTAAATCCAGTTTCCCCTGCCGGAAATTAATTAATACCCCTAACCCCGCTGTTCCACCCCAATCGAAAGAGTGAATCGTTATTTGAGGTCCTGAGGCAGCATTATTAGTATTTTCAACATCGTGAATTTCATTGTAATATTTAACACCGCTATCATTACCATAGAGCCAAGTTGTCTTCCAAACTTCTTTCGATTGAAGGTAACATGCAAAGTAACCACCTAATTCGAAATAAACTGACCATTTATCATTCTTATTAAGCGGGATTTCATAACGCACTGTTTGTGGAAAATGTAAATAATAGTAATGATTCCATTCATATTCTGTCCAATCAGCATAATAGAATTTCCCCTGTTTATCCATCAGGCTATCCTGATGATTTATATCCCTTACTCCTTTATCAACAAAAAGAATCTCAGAATGAAAAGACCACCTTTCTGAGAGTTTCAGGTTTAACATTATCCCTTCAGTATAAGAGAAAAGGCGATATGAACCTGATGGCATAGGGACAAATTTATTATCCTTCATTATATCCCTGTACGACATACTCACACCTGACTTCATGCCTAAATCTATTGTTTGTGCCAATACAGAATAATGTAACAACACACTTATCAAAATCAGGGTAAGAATAATCTGATATCGTTTATTCATGGTTTTTACTAAATTGGCACCTGACAGATCATCTGGTTTATTTTTTTTCTTTTGATTTATTACCCGGGATAATATAGGAAACACACAGAAAAAAACAAATATCCTTGGTTTTTACGGTTCCGTCTGTTGTTTTATTGACAGGAAGAATTCCCAGACTTCCATTTTCCTCAAGAGATAAAACCAAAAAAGGTAATACTGAATAGCCTAATCCAATATTTTCCTTAAAACCGATATCCAATTGTGTGATGTTATCCTTTGCCGATCCGGTTTCATTCTCTGTGATTGTTTTGCTCTGACTGTAAATCCAACTTGTCCCTTTCATTGAAGAAAGAACTCTTATACTAACATAAGGAGATAAATTGAAGATAAATTTTACTTTATTTCCAAAAGCAAGTTCGGGGAAGATAGAGAAGCGCAGCCATTCTATATTATAATTTATATTTTGACCCATGGGGCCACCCATGGGTCCATAAAATGCTTGCCAGTTTGTGTAGTTCCGATAGTATTCAACAGAGCCTCCGAAATGAATAACTTTTAATTTTCTTCCCTTAATCTCTATTCCAAAACTATAGGAAGGGAAACTTTTATAAGTGCCCGAATAGTCTGATTCATTATAGGTATTCCGAAAGCCTGACAAATTTAAACCTGCCTTGATGCCAATTAATGTTTGTCCACTAATACAAGTAGTCATTACGAAACAAAGCAAAAAATTGAGGGAAATTTTAATAATTATCACACGGTTGGTTATTAATCTAAAGATGTCTATTCATGATAAATTTCGATATTAATGAATTCATCCTGCATCTCTTATATTCCATCTTCAACCAAATCATTTTAGTCTGCCTTACCTCAATAAAAAATATTAACTCAACTTCACAGGTTTTCACCACCAAAGTACGAAAAAATATAATATTATCACTGTGTAAATTATTAAATATGAATATTGGGTCCTCATAGTAATTTCTAACTTTAATTGCTAAAACCTTTACCGAAAATCACGGACATAAGCCTTAGGGCATCCTTATAGTTATCGGTACTAGGCTCAATTTCTTCTTATATTTTTCTTTTGCTCGTCCAAAAGAAATGAACCAAAGAAAAAAATGACCTCGGGTTTTCAGCGACCCACTATCGGCTCGATTCCTAAACCAGACAAGCCGTTCGTCCCGGTATAACACTTTTTATAAACTTTCACTTTCTTTATTCCTGGACTCACTTCTCCGTCTGGCTTTTAACGGAATCTTCACCGAGTGGATACCCTGCTGAAAACCCAAAGGCGAAAAAAAGAATATTAAACGTCAAAAAAATGAAAAGAAAAAAAATAGTACCAATCACCGCATAAGCGGCCTTGACCAGAGCGGGTCAACAATAACTATTACGGGGAAATGGGGGCCATCTTAGCGCTGGGCGCAGCCGCGGTGCGGTGATGAGGCCCGCGCGGCCTAAGCGCAAAAGATTAGTAAGATATGGGATAAGATAACAGATAATTGCTGGTACAAAAAACTCCGGTCAAATTGCCGGGTTAAATATAGTCAACAAGGTAAATATTATTCTTCGTCTTTTTCCTGTTCTTCGTAAGCTCTGAGCAGCTTATCCTGAATATCCCCAGGTACCTGGGTATACTCGGCGAATTTCATGTTATAGGTCGCACGTCCGCTGGTAAGCGAACTTAATGCGGTGGAATAACGGTTCATCTCGGCCAGTGGTACCTTGGCAAGGATCTTCTGATAACTGCCTTCACTGTCCATTCCCATGATGATGGCACGGCGGCCCTGGAGGTCGGTCATGACATCACCCATTTTTTCTTCCGGTACAATAACTTCTACATCATAGATGGGTTCGAGAATCTTCGGTCCGGCATTCTTGAAGGCTTCCTTAAAAGCATTACGCCCGGCAAGCCTAAAGGATATTTCATTGGAATCAACAGGATGCATCTTACCATCATAAACGCTGACAACGATATCACGTGCATACGAACCCGTAAGGGGCCCTTCTTCCATCTTTTCCATGATCCCTTTCAGGATGGCCGGGATGAAACGTGCATCAATTGCTCCACCAACGATACAGTTCTGCAGTACCAGCTTTCCACCCCAATCCAGTTCAATAACATCTTTCCCGCGAATCGGAAATTCATTCTGGTCTTTCATCCCCTCCCGGAAAGGTTCAATCATCATATAAACTTCACCAAACTGCCCTGCGCCACCCGATTGTTTCTTATGACGGTACATGGATTTAGCCGGCTTGGTGATGGTTTCGCGATAAGGAATCTTTGGAGCCAGGAATTCGACGCCAATCTTTTCGAGGTTCTCCAGTTGCCATTTTGCAATGTTGAGATGAAGTTCTCCCTGTCCCATCAGGATTACCTGTTTGAGTTCTTTCGAATACAACAACACCAGGGTCGGGTCCATCTTGGTCAATTCGCTCAGCAAACTGCCTAATTTCTCATCATCACCCTGGTTTTTTGCTTTTATCGCTGTCCTGAATTTGGGTTCGGGGTAAACCATGGGTTCAATGATGATATCCGCATTCTTGGGAGAGTTCAGGGTATTATTTGTATAGGTGTTTTTCAGCTTGATAGTGGCGCCGATATCACCGACGACTATTTTTTCCACTTTGTCACGGTTCTTCCCACTGATGACAAATAGCTGTGAAAGCCGTTCCTTTGAACTATTCCGGCTGGGGTTGATCATGTCCATAGCTTCGCTGATCTCACCAGAATAAACCTTGAAGAACGAAACTTCCCCGAGATGCTGTTCAATGGAGGTTTTGAAAACAAAAGCAGAAGCAGGCGCCGATGGATTGCATTTCAGCTCTTTTCCATCTGTTGTCATGATGGCCGGCATGGCGTCGGGAGGGGGTACACTGTTTACGATGAATTCCAGAAGCCGGTCGATGCCCATATCCTGCTTTGAACAAACACACATTACCGGGAAAATGGTACGGTTCATGATGCCTATCCGGAGCGCTTTTGCAATCTCCTCTTCGCTCAACGTCCCTTTTTCAAAGAAGACTTCCATCAGCGATTCATCCTTGGAGGCGAGCTCTTCAATCAGCGCGTTGTGCAACTCTTCTGTCTTTGCTTTTTCTCCGTCAGGCACCTCTGTGATCTCCGGTTTTCCTCCACCCTGGGGATATCTGTACATCTTTTTTTTCAGGAGGTCGATAATGCTGTTGAAACCGCTACCTGCATTGACCGGGTATTGCATTAATGTGACATTTTTCCCGAATTGCTGATGCAGCTGGCGGATGGTCTCGTCAAAATTAGCATGTTCCTGGTCGAGATGATTAACCACAAAAATAACCGGTGTCTGGTTTTTGGTGGTATACCTCCAGGTGATTTCTGTTCCTACCTCCACACCATTCTGGGCATTGACAACCATCAGGGCAGTATCGGCAACTTTAAGCGCTGCTACAACTTCCCCTATAAAATCATCGAATCCGGGCGTATCAATGATATTGATTTTCCTGTTATCATACAACGTATAAAGAACCGATGCAACAACCGAATTCTGGCGTTCGAGCTCAATCGGACGATAGTCGGAAACTGTATTTTTATCTTCCACACTACCCCGGCGGTTGATCATGCCACCTTCAAAGAGCATCGCTTCGCCCAACGTGGTTTTTCCTGATTTCGCACCCCCGATGAGGGCGATGTTCCTGATCTCACTCGTTTGAAATACTTTCATTTTCTAAAGATTCTGATTATGATTGGAAGTAGGATTGTTTGAAAAGGGCTGCAAAGGTAAAAAATGTGCATTAATAATCAAAACTTTCCGGAAAGATGAGTTGATGCTCGATGCTGGATGCTTAATCCTGGTTGTGTGAGTGTGGGAGGGCCGGATTTCCGCATTCAGATCGAACTTCAAATTTCGTTGATCGAATGTTCGAGTATTCATTTCAAACCATCAACAATCGTCCTCCATACTTTCGCATCCATTTTCGATCCGATCACCTCGATCACATGTCCAGCCAGCAGTGCACCCATCTCTCCGCATTTTTCAAGCGAAAGATCCAGGGATTGTCCATACAGGAATCCAGAGGCATAAAGATCTCCGGCCCCTGTGGTATCAACCGGGGTTACGGTAATGACACCTATTTCAACAACTTCATTTCCGCTTTTTATTAAAGATCCTTTCGAACCGGTCTTAACCACAGCAATCCGGACCATCCGGGCAATCTCATCCAGGGCTTCCCTTGGTTCTTTGCCGGTGAAGGCTTTGGCTTCTTCTTCGTTGGCAAAAACAATATCTACATACTTCTCAACAATCTCACGGAGGAAATCCAGGTTGGCTTCCACTATATTATAACTTGCCAGGTCAAGTGAAACAGTCAATCCATTTTCTTTTGCCAGGGATACTGCCGATCTTACAAGATCATGATTCTGGACCAGGTATCCTTCGATGTGAAGATAATCGTATTGCTTGAAATTAAATGTTGTCAGGTGTTCGGCCGCGAGTTCGATGGCAGCCCCAAGAAAGGTGGCGAAGGTGCGTTCCGAGTCGGGTGTCACCAGTGCAATGGCACGACCGGTTTCCTGCAGGCTATGGATCATATGCGGTTCAACGCCGGCATCGATCATATCCTTCACAAACGACCCGCCCAGTTCATCCTCCCCGATCACACCTATGTACCCGGTAGGAACGCCAAGCATAGCCAGCCCGTGAATCGTATTTGCGGCAGAACCTCCGGCAGAAAAACTTTTCGGATGTTTTTCAAACTTTTCCAGAACAACCTGGCTCCTCACTGCATCTACCAGCTGCATACTCCCTTTGGGAAGTTCAAGATGTTTAAGAAATTGATCATCTTCAAGCATGATCATAATATCTACCAAAGCATTGCCCATTCCAAGGATCTTTTTCATATTTTTCTTTTTCTAAAGGAAGGCAAAGGTATTAAATTATTTCAGGAAGACCGGCTGCAGAATAATGAGACAATTGTCTTAACAATATGGACAAAATTCCGTATCTTCGTGAAAAATCCTTCAAGATGACTGTTAAAACAAAACCGAAATCTGTTCTCCGTACCTATGAAAAACACCTGGATGACCGGTTCTGGATGGTGGAAGAGGCAGCATCCGGTGTTCCGGCTTCTGCCATATTTGACCTGATCCGGCTGACTCATCTGAACAAAAGTTTTTTCGCCGGGATGCTGAATCTTTCCACGAAAACACTCGATCGGTACCGCCAAGGTGACAAACACCTCAACCCTGCATCTGGTGAGATGATTTTGAAACTCTTTTCCCTTTTTAAAAAGGGAGAGGAAATATTCGGGAATTCAAGTGAGTTTCAAAAATGGATTGAAAAACCTGCTTATGGATTAGGCTATAAAGTTCCGAAAGAGATAATGCAAACCCCAGCCGGCATCGACCTCGTCATAGATGAATTGATACGGATTGAATACGGTGATAATGCCTGATCATGATCGTTTTCAGAATCTCTTCAAATAGATATGCCGGAAAACTCCAGGCTTCAGGAATGACCGCGCGATGGAATTACGGTAAACAAAAAGTGCTTTATACTTCCGAATCCAGAGCACTTGCCTGCGTGGAAAATATTGCCCATCGGTCAATGACAGGTTTATCCGGATTATTCAAAACCCAGGTCATCATGATCCCGGATCATCTGAAAATTAAAATAATTGATGAAAATAATCTTCCTCCCGGATGGTTAAAACCTGAACAATATCCTTTTTGCCAGGAGGTAGGAGCATCCTGGTTTGTTTCTGCGAAGAGTCCCGTACTCAGGGTGCCATCTGCACTGATCCCGAAGGAACATAATTACATCCTTCATATGAACCACCCGGACTTCAAGCTGATTAAGCTGCTCGATATCGAAGAATTTAATTTTGATCCTCGATTAAAAATGTAATAATAATTTCACCATTCCTGTAATAATTTCACCTTTTTTTCGTATTTATTAAGACTAATTCTATTTTATATAAAAATGAAAGTTGTAATTGTAATTATTCTTTTTTTATTTTCGCTCCTTTCAACGGGATACACCCAAAACATTGCAAAAAAAATGGAATTCAAAAAACTTACCCCTGAAGAAGAACGGGTTATTGTTTACAAAGGAACCGAAGCCCCGTTTACCGGAAAATACGAAACATTCAACGAAAAAGGCGTATATGTCTGCAAACGTTGCGGCAATCCCCTTTACCGTTCCGAAGATAAATTCGATGCCAAATGCGGCTGGCCCAGTTTTGACGATGAGATTCCTGGCGCCGTGAAGCATGTTCCGGATGCTGATGGCATACAGACAGAAATTAAATGTGCCAAGTGTAGTGCGCACTTGGGTCATGTTTTTCTTGGAGAAGAATTCACATCGAAAAATACCCGTCATTGCGTGAATTCCATATCTATTGATTTCAAACCCACTATACAGGCTGTGAAAGCAGAGGCAGCTAATAAAACTGATACGGCAATCTTTGCAGGCGGCTGTTTCTGGGGGGTTGAATATTATATGAAGAAAGCAAAAGGAGTGAAATCAGTAACCTCGGGATATACCGGCGGACATAAGGATCATCCTACCTATGAGGAAGTTTGTTCCGGCAAGACCGGGCATTATGAAGCCGTAGAAGTCGTTTTTGATCCCGCACAAACCAATTACGAAACTGTTGCAAGACTGTTCTTTGAGATCCATGATCCTACGGAATGGAACCACCAGGGCCCTGACTTTGGTGAACAATACCGTTCGGCCGTTTTTTACAGGAATGAAGAGCAGAAACAAATCGCCGAAAAACTAATAAAATTGTTGAAGAATAAGGGATTTAAGGTTGTCACGGAAGTGAAAAAAGCATCCACTTTCTGGAAAGCAGAAAATTATCACCAGGATTATTACGGGCATAAAGGCACATTGCCTTACTGTCATGGTTACGTGAAACGGTTCTGATTTCTTTTTATTTATCCAGGATGACTTTCCTTGTCATTGTTCCGGCATCTGATGTCAGCTGTACAAAATAATATCCACCAGGATATGCAGAAAGATCAATGATATATTGTTGATCCGAGCTGATTGTATTTGAAAAAATTGTCCTTCCGGTAAGATCCCTGACAATCAGAATATCCATCTTTCCTTGTGATGAACCGGGAATTATAGTTATCTGCCCCGAAGTAGGATTTGGATAAATACGGAGTATGCCGGCACTGTTATTACCAATTCCTGCCGGAGTAGTACTTATGACTGTAAACGAAGCAATCATCGTGG
>JBEKST010000130.1:0-8218 GCA_049516815.1 Bacteroidales bacterium
TGTCATTTAGTAGGTTATTGTCTTGAAATATTCGGCTGTTCTTAAAATGCCTTCATCCAAATCGACTTTGGCTTTAAATCCAAGTACCTTTTCAGTTTTCTCAACTGAAGGAATCCTTAATTCGATATCTGCAGAGAGTTGGTCTCTGAATAAAATTTTTGATTTTGAATTTAGCACTCTGCAAACTGTTTGCGCCAGACCTAAAGTGGTAATCACAGCCCTGGCATTGCCAATATTAAATGATTCTCCAATTGCTTTTGGGTTTTCAAGAACCTCCAATAAGCAAATCACAAAATCATCAACATAACACCATGCCCTGATTTGAGAGCCATCGCCATTAATGAAAATATCTTCATTCTTTAAAGCTCTTTTGATAAAAATTTGCAAAGCGCCCTCTCCCGTCTGGCCTGGACCATATACATTGAAAGGCCTTACCGTTACCGTAGGTAATTTATATTGCTTAAAATAGGCATGGGTTAAATGCTCTCCGGCCAATTTGCTAACGGCATATACCCAACGGGCTTCTCCTGCAGAACCAGCTACCGTATTGCTTTCTTCGGTCGACTTATATGCCATCGAGCCAAAAATCTCTGATGTTGAAAAGTCAATAAACCGGTCCTTAACTCTATTTTCACAGGCAGCTTCCAACGCATTGGCTGTTCCAATCATATTTACCTGCATGGTGTGAACAGGGTTGATAATGACGGCGTCAATTCCGGCAATCCCTGCAGCATGAACAACAATATCTGCTCCTTGCATGGCAGTTTTTAATGCATCTTTGTCCAGCACATCCCCTTTTACAATAGTAAGATTGGGATGATTGGCATAGACACTTTCTGAAAGTGTGTCCCTGTGAAAGTTATCATATGCGACAATTTTATTATTTTCAATTAAATTTTTAATAAGGGTGTTAGCTATAAAACCAGCGCCGCCAGTTATGAAAATTATTTTATTAGTTATCATTGTTCATGTTGTTTATTTAATAAGTCCATTGGAGTTTTCATTAGCGCTATATTCCCACAAGTGATGCGGTTTTAATCAAAAATTTAATACTATTAAAGAGAAATTAAAGTGGTTGGAGTTTAAGAACACTGAACTATTGTAAATTAAAGATTATAGAGTGCATAGTTGATATTCCAGGTAGCTTAAAAGTTCCAAACATGATAAATGCTATTATACCCTGAGGTGTAACTTCATCCTACATGTTCATGATGAATTAAGACACTTTAAACTCAAATTTACATTGATTACTAGCCAGTGATTCCATGCCATAAATTACTCAACCGGGTGTTGCCTATTACCAATTTCAGAACACGCCAAGAGGTATTGTTAATTCTATAATCTTCAGGTATTTCATCATGAATCCCGGCTTTGTGTTGTGTAATAGACAACCTGACAGAATCCAACACAATCTGGGGGTCAAAACCTGTAAGAATGATGTTCCCCGTATCCTGGGCTTCGGGTCTTTCCATGGATTGACGCAATGAGACGGCTGGGAAGGAGAGAATTGAGGATTCTTCACTGATTGTACCGCTATCGGAAAGAGAGCAACGAGTGTTCATCAGCAGGTTTATATAATCCAAAAAACCAAATGGTTTCAGCCATTGAATTCGATGGTCAAAAATGGATCCCTCAAGTGCTTCAAGTCTTTTGCGTGTGCGGGGGTGAGTAGAAACAATTACAGGAAGATTATATTCTGTTGCTAGCGCGTTTAGCACACAAATGATCTTTTGGAGGTATACAGGATTGTCCACATTCTCTTCCCTATGAGTTGAGACTACAAAGTAGTTATCGGTTTTAAGTTTCAACCTTGAAAGTACTTGTGATTTATTGATTTTGAGTTTGTAATAATCTAATACTTCTTTCATAGGGCTACCCGTAAGATAGATTCGGCGGTGCGGAAGACCTTCGGAAAGCAAGTGTCGACGGGCATGTTCAGTATATACCAGGTTAAAGTCTGCAATGTGATCAATGATACGGCGATTTATTTCTTCAGGGACATTGAAATCAAAACTCCTGTTTCCTGCTTCCATATGAAATATAGGAATATGCATGCGTTTTGCCATATAGGCAGAGAGGCAAGAATTGGTATCACCAAGTACTAACAGGGCATCGGGCATCTCTTTTTTTATGACTTCTTCGGTTTTACGTATAATATCTCCTACTGCAGTTCCAAGTGAAGATGTATCAACATTCAAAAAATGGTCAGGTTGGCGTAACTCTAAATCCTCGAAAAATACTTGGTTGAGTTCATAATCATAGTTTTGGCCTGTATGGATGATTACCTGATTCAAATGTTGATCAAGCAGCGCCATAACCCTCGAAAGCCGAATAATTTCAGGACGAGTCCCTACAACGGTCATTACTTTAAGTGCAGATTTGGGATTCATATCGTCAGGTTTAAGATTTTTATATGTTTCCACTTATACCTTTTCAAAGTAGGTGTCTGGATCATCTTGATTGTAGAATTCATTGATCCAAAAAATGGTAAAAAGGTCTTCTTTGCCAATGTTGGTGATATTGTGTGTGTACCATACCGGCATATCAATATATGCGGGTTCATTGCCTGAAAGGAAGAAATCTATGACTTCACCGGTTCCGATTTTTCTCAATTGGATACGCGCTTCTCCTTTGATCACTGAGAAACGCTCAATTTTACGGGTGTGAAAATGGTTACCACGCGTACCACCGGGTTTGGTAATCGAGAAACTCACCTGTCCACCTGTGTTTAACTTTATTATTTCAACGAATAGACCCCGATCGTCTGTATGTTGAATATATTTTACCGGATAATGATCCCGGATGTTCATATAACACCGGAAAGTATTGAATAAATTGACTTCAAAGGCGTTATTAAGTATGGGTATGATACCTTTTTCAAGATATTCTGATTTGTAAATCTTAAGAAGATGCAAAATAGCCGTTACTCTAATGGTAGTAGTAGGGGCAACCAGATATTCCGGGAGGATCTGTTTTTCTGAATGCTTCCTGATTTTCCCGATAAATTCGTTTATCAATTCTTCAACATAGATCAATTGTAATTCAGCATCAATGTCAATTTTTGGAGTCTCGTCATGATTTAATTGGTACGAGAAAGTGGCGATTACCGAGTTATAATAGGGATTTCCAAAGGGTCCAAATACATTTGGAATAACCAATCCAGTAAAACTACCACCGCTTTTTTCAGCCCACTTGGCTAAAAGTATCCGACCCTCTTTTTTGGACCTTCCATAAGGATTATCCTTCTGCTCCTGGGTCGATGATGAAAACAGCACATGAGCCTTGTTTTGGCTATTATTCAAGGCTCCGATCAGTTTTTTTACAAGTTGAATATTGGTGTTATAGATAACCTGTGAATCGCCATGCCTGTTCACTGCTGCCAGGTGAACGATAGTATCGCAGGAAGCAACAAACTGGTTTAGTAGTTTGATATTGTTAAAATACTCATCTCTGAATGTAACAAGTTCAAATTCCTCCTTAAGAAGGGAAAGCGTATTGAACAAATGTTTACCAATAAATCCTGATTGCCCTGTTATTCCAACTTTAATCATTTTCTGCGGTTTCTACCTGGATGTCTTTTCTGATAAATTCTAATTTCATAAGCAACTCCATTGTCTGTTCAATATTTAGCCGACGAGTGTTATGGGAAGTATAATCCTCGGCACCAGCTATTTTTTCTTCTCCTTCGGTAAAGTACTTGCCATAGTTAAGATCACGGTTGTCAGCAGGGATTTGGTAATACCCGCCTATATCTTTTGCTTTGACCATCTCTTCACGATTCACAAGAGTTTCATATAACTTTTCACCGTGACGGGTACCGATAATCCTGATTGGATTGGAGACCTTGTAAAGTTTGAGCAATGCTTCCGCAAGAACTTCAACTGTTGACGCCGGCGCTTTCTGTACAAAAATATCCCCATTCACGCCATTTTCAAACGCGAACAGCACTAGATCGATGGCGCTTTCCAGCGTCATCATGAACCGGGTCATTTTAGGATCAGTAATAGTAAGTGGTTGTCCTTGTTTGATTTGATCGACAAGAAGCGGGATAACGGATCCTCTTGAGGCCATCACATTCCCATATCTTGTCCCGCAAAACACAGTTCCTCTGCCATTCAGGTTTCTCGATTTGGCGACCATCACCTTTTCGCTCAGTGCTTTTGACATTCCCATGGCATTGATGGGATAAACCGCTTTATCGGTACTTAAAACAACAACATTTTTTACTCCATTTTCCAGGGCACAATCGAGTACATTTTCACAGCCCATCACATTGGTTCTGACTGCTTCCATGGGAAAAAATTCACAGGATGGTACTTGCTTTAAAGCGGCAGCATGAAACACATAATCCACCCCATCCATGGCATTATCGAGACTATGTTTGTCACGTACATCACCAATGTAATATTTAATCTTTTCGTTTTGGTAATGCTGGCGCATATCATCTTGTTTCTTTTCATCACGGCTGAAAATCCGGATTTCTTTGAAAAAATTGGTCTTCAGAAAACGCTTGAGCGTAACATTTCCGAAAGAGCCGGTTCCCCCGGTAATAAGTAAAATGTCGTTGGAGGTGATCATTTTGTTTCAGGTTAAGTTTTTCCTGTACCACTCAACTGCTAATTTCAAACCTTTTTCTAAAATATATCCTGGTTTGTATCCCGGGATTTTCTCGGCTATTTCAATAGCTGCAAGTGAATGGGGAAAATCCCCTTTACGGATTGAGCCATACTTGATAGGTACATTTTTGATCTCTATGGGGTTAATTCCCCGCCGCTTGCGGTGTAATTAATTTCTTTGTATATATGAGCGAAAGCGAATACATACAAAAATTGCATAATGTTAGTGTACTGTTATATCATTTTGTTTGTCCGGTCAATTATTGAAGAGTGGTATTTAGTAAGGCAGTTGATCAAACGTTGAAGGAAACATGTTTGGAAATTGAGAAAAGGTTCGAAATACATTTTCTGGAGATTTGTACGGATAAAGATCATGTTCATTTTTTGGTTCAAACTGTGCCAAGAATGTGTGTAACACAAATCATCACGATTTTGAAGAGTTTCACAACAAGAGAGATTTTTGAAAAGCATTCAGAAGTCAAGAAGCAACTTTGGGGAGGAGAATTTTGGACAGATGGATATTTTGTGAATACGGTTAGCAAATTTGGGGATGAAAAGAGCATTTCGAAATATGTACGTAAACTGGGACGTGAGAAAGAATATACCGTTTTGCATAGCAGTAAACAGTTAGAAATGTTCTAAGATACCCCGCTGCTTGCGGCGGGGTGGTTCATTGCAAAGATCTGATGATAAAAGTTTAACCGCAAAGATGTGAAAACGTTAAGGACACTGAAAGTTAATCTTGTTTATTTGCTACAATGAGTATTTAGATATGCTGACTCTTTGACTCTCTTTAAAAAAATAAGAACCATTACGTAAACGTCTTATTTCTTTTATGGCCCAATTAAGTATTGTAAATATTCGTCTTATAGCCTCTCAGATTCTCCTTTTCAAGAAACCATGAAATAGTTTCTTTCAGGCCTTCTTCCAATGTGTATTCAGGCTGAAAACCAACCAATTTTTTAATCTTCGAATTATCACACCACAACCTGAACACCTCTGATTTTTCAGGCCTGATGCGTTCATTCTCTACATTCAGTTCGACATCCGAATTCATCAGGACTTTTATCTTGTCAAACAGACCTTCAATACTGATCTCAGAATTTGATCCGAGGTTGATAACTTCACCAATGGTCTGATCTGATTCGGCAATCTGTATAAATCCCCTGCATGTATCTTTCACAAAAGTTAAATCACGAGTAGGTATCAGGCTTCCTATGTTGATATTTTTTTTGCCATCGGCAATCTGAGTGATGATAGTCGGGATAACAGCTCTTGACGACTGGCGTGGTCCATATGTATTAAAAGGACGCAGAATTGCCAGTGGAAGGTTAAAAGAATGATAGAAGCTCATGGCAATTGCGTCTGCCCCGATTTTACTGGCGCTATATGGAGACTGAGGATGGAGTGGATGATTTTCGTCGATCGGTACATATCTGGCAGTACCATATACTTCACTTGTTGAGGTATGGATAAACTTTTCGATCTTATTCTCAAATGCAGCCTGGCATAGGTTCAGGGTACCTTTAACATTTGTTTCAATATATGAGTTCGGCGCAACATAGGAATATGGTATTGCGATGAGGGCAGCCAAATGAAAGATAATATCGACATTTTTTGTTAATTTCCTGCAAAATTCAGGATCTCTGATATCACCAGCAACAATTTCAATTTCATTCTTGCAGTCAACTTTTTCGAGCCAACCCCAGTAATTGAATGAATTATAATAACTCAGCGCCTTGACCTTATAACCGGCTTTTACCAGCCCTTCTGTAAGATGTGACCCGATGAATCCATCAGCACCAGTAATTAATGCTTTCATGTTGCTTACTGACATATACCAGTTATTTTAATTTGAATGATGAATTTATGATGAGGCAATATGTCCACAAATTATACTGATCACACTGATTAATTCGTGTAATTAGTAAATATAATTGTTTGTTTTCGTTAATCCAATTTATTGTTAAAAGAATTGTATTCAGATGATCATTTTCAACCCATCGTTGAATCCTTTTCCTGCTTTATAACCCAAGAGTTTTATGGCTTTCTGGATCGAAGCAAGGGAATGTTTTACATCTCCGATTCTTTCCTTTTCAAACACTGGTTTAATATTTGTAATCAGTAGATTATTCAGGTTGTTAACCAGTTCCACTAGTGTGAACCTTATTCCGCAGGCGATGTTGATGACCTCGCCGGGTGCATCAGACGCTATACATGCAAGCAGATTCGCTTCAACAATGTTAGTGACATAAGTAAAATCGCGGCTTTGCATGCCATCGCCATAAATAACCGGTCGTTTTCCTTCCTTCATGTATTTAATGAATTTGGGAATAACAGCGCTATACTGTGATGTTGGATCCTGGTTGGGCCCGAAAACATTGAAATACCGCAGACAAACGGTTTCCAGTCCATACAGTTGGTAGTAGATCTGGCAATAACGTTCCCCGGTATATTTGGTAATTGAATAGGGAGACATAGGTGCAACCGGCATCGTTTCAACCTTGGGCATGACCTCGCTGTTCCCATAAACAGAAGAGGAGGAGGCAAAGATTACACGCTTCACACCGAATTCCTTTGATGCCTCCAACACATTGAGAGTACCGTTGATATTGACATCATTTGTTGTGATGGGATCTTTTATCGAACGCGGTACACTTGGCAAGGCTCCCTGGTGAAGAACATAGTCGACACCTCTCACCACATCGCGAACTATATGAAAACTTCGCAGATCGCCTTCAAAAACCTCCATATTAGGATTCTCTCTGAACGGGAACAAGTTTTCACGTTTACCCGTCGAAAAATTGTCAAGCACACGTACATGTTCTCCTCTTTTCAAAAGTTCTTTTATAATGTTGGAACCGATAAAGCCGGCTCCGCCGGTAACGAGATATTTAGCCATTTGTTTGTGAATGGTGAATGGTGAATGGTGAAGGATAAAGTGTTAAGTGATTAAGTGTTAAGTCCTAAATGTTTTTTAGTTTTGGTTTTTGAGAGTTGATGAGGACTTGGAGCATTGAGAATATTTCTTTGGTTTCTTGTATTAAAGGTCGGGTAACAATCGGAGCAAGAATTCCAATTTACATGTCCGTTTCCACACCTCCAACTCTTCAAATGACCTATATGCCATAATTCTTAAAACTTAAAACTTAAAACTTAACCACTTTTTACAGCTTCGCCCGGTCAGTCACAGGAGTAGATGCGACTTAGCTATGAGAATTCCCTGAATGCTTTTTACCTTTCCTTTCTATTGCCGCCTTCCGGAAACGCTGGTATAAAAAGGAAAAAGCGACCAGTAATCCACCAAGGATGAATAAAACGATTATCCTTCCATACTCTCCTAAAAACTCAAAATCAAAAACAAAGATCTTTATCAATGTTGCAAGGAGTAATACAACAGAAAGCCGGGGGATAAACCGCTGCTTCCGGATCACTCCAAAACCGATCAACAATAATGAAACAATGAACAAGATGATCGAATAAGGCAGGTGATGATTTTGTGAAACCATCTCGGAAATATTAACCTTTCCAGTATAACCGAAAAAAACCGTAAGATGATCATATTCCATCAAGACCAAAGAGAGACACAAACCAATTGTGTA
>JBEKST010000131.1:0-8095 GCA_049516815.1 Bacteroidales bacterium
TAAAAAGGATATTCTGAATGCAACAATGAAGCTACACACTTTCTCAAGTATTCAAGGCCATTGTAATTGACAATAACAACCGAAATAAGAGGGTTCGGCCGCCTATCCAATTAGCGCTTCCCTTTCAGGAATGACGCGAAAAATAGTTTCCATATGACAAGCAAGAAGGCTTCACGGATAATTTTTGACGACATCTTCGACACGCCCAGCTTTCGATCGGTAAATACAATGGGAACTTCAGCGATGCGGAAGCCCTTCTGCCACGCAAAAAAGTTCACCTCGATTTGGAAGGAGTAACCTGACGAGGCGATTGCGTTGAAGTCGAGCGCTTCGAGAACCGAGCGCCGGAAGCACTTGTAACCGCCGGTGCAATCCTGTACCGGGATACCGGTAACGATCCTCGCGAACCAGTTGGCAAAGTAGCTGAGTAGAAGCCGTGACATCGGCCAGTTGACCACATTAACACCGGTAATGTAGCGTGATCCGATGGCGACATCCGCTCCTTTGTTTTTTGCAGCATCATAGAGCCGGAGCAGGTCATCGGGATTATGCGAAAAATCAGCATCCATCTCGAAGATAAATTCGTATCCGCGATCCAACGCCCACCTGAACCCGTGGATGTATGCCGTACCCAGTCCCAGCTTGCCTTTCCGCTCTTCCATGAAAAGCCGTCCGGGAAATTCAGCCATGAGGGACCGCACGATATCTGCTGTTCCGTCTGGAGAATTATCTTCCACGATCAGGATGTTAAATTCTTTTTCAAGGGAGAACACTTTGCGGATGATCCGTTCAATATTTTCCTTTTCCTTATAAGTCGGGATGATGACTAAACTATCAGACACAACAGTAATTTTTTCTACGAAAATAATTCATTCTTTCTGAATAAAAAAACACAGTCTTCCGGAATTTCCATTTTACCTGATTTCCTTCACGAGGAAAAGATAAACCGGGAAATGGTCGCTATAGCCACCGGTGTAAACACCGCCTGAATAAGTCCGGAAAGGATAGCCTGCATAAGGTCCATCTTTTTCGACCAGGAATTTTTTATTAAAGACTTTGGCTTTAAAATAACGGTAGCCATCGGATTTTTTATCCATCAATGCAGAAGAAACGATGATCTGGTCGAACAGGTTCCAGCTGTCTCTGTACGCCAGCGAGCCAACCCCGTCACGGAAAAGCTGCCACATCGGATCAAACAGATCTCCTTGTGACACGTTTTCCGGTTTTGTCTTTATTTTAAGGTGCTTCATCAGGCTCTCATCCACAGGATCGTCATTCAGGTCGCCCATGACGATGATCTTTGCATCAGGTTCATCTTTATAGATCTCCTTTACAACGGTCAGGCAAAGATCGGCGGCGGCATCCCTTTTGGGAACGCTTTCTTTTTCACCACCGCTTCGTGAAGGCCAGTGATTGACCAGCACATGTACCAGCTCTTCATCGAGAAATCCGTCCACCTGAAGAATATCACGTGTGCGAAAACCCGTGTCATTCGGCATTTTCAGGGTATGAGTTTTAGTGGATTTAAGATGGAACAGTTTCGGTTGATAGAGCAAGGCCACATCGATGCCTCGTCTATCCGGAGAATCAAAGTGAACAATATCATAACCCATTGACTTCAGCGGAGGAGTGTGTACCAGATCCTCTACCACCGCTCGGTTTTCCACTTCCGAAACACCAATAAAAACGGGTCCGTTTTTGATATACTCATCGCCGATCTGGGAAATCACCTCCGCCAGATGGCTTAGCTTTGTATAATACCTTTTTGAATCCCATCTGCCTGAACCGGTGGGTGTGAACTCCAGATCATCAATGTTCGGATCATGAACAGTATCAAAGAGGTTTTCGAGATTGTAGAATGCAATACAGACAATTTTAGCTTGTTTTCCCTGGGCATTGATGGCGGTATGCTGAAATGTCAGCAAGGGAAAAAGAAGGAATACCGCGTATATGGAGAATCTTTTCACAGTGTAGTTTTTAAACGTTCAAAATTACGATCATTTTAACAACGCATGAAAAAAAATCCGTAGGTTTGTAAACTTAATTTTAACTTTCTATTAACTAACCTCTATTTATGAAAAGATTTTTCTCTTTGCTGGGGTTTTTCCTTTTCTTTTTTTCTTTCGTGAATGCACAGAATGGTACAATGTCGGGGAAGATCACTGAAAGTGGCACCGGGAAAGCGGTTTCAAACGCTTCGGTCAAGATCATTACTCTGAATATGAGCGCTGTAACCAATCATGAAGGATTTTTCGAAATCAAAAATATCCCCTTTGGTAAATACACTGTGACCATCAGTAGCGAAAATTATGAAAAGTATGAAACGACTATTGATCTGAATTCTCTGTCGGTCAGTCTTCCAAATATAGAATTGAAGAAAAAGGCAGGAGAACCTGAAGGAATTTCAGAGATCAGTACCATCGTTCTTGACCAGGAAGATGAAACAAAAGACCAAAATATCTCGGGTCTTCTGCATTCTTCGGATGATATTTTTACATCGACCGCTGGTTATATCTTTGGTTCAATGTCGTTCCGGCCACGGGGATATGATGCCGATAACCGGGGTGTTCTTATCAATGGTACCGATGTGAGCGATCCGGAAAACGGCCGGGTCACTTTTAACGATTGGGGTGGGCTTAACGACGCCATGCGGAACAAGCAGGTTTACAATTATAATGATCCAACACCTTATACTTACAGCAATATCGGAGGTCTGACCAATATCGATACCCGCGCTTCAAATTATCGGAAACAGCTGAAATTTTCCTATGCGCTGACTGACAGGACCTACCGTGACCGCATCATGCTTACCTATTCAACGGGTCTTATGAAAAATGGCTGGGCCGTTACGTTGAGCGGATCCCGCCGCTGGTCGCAGGAAGGCTATGTGAAGGGAACATTTTACGATGCCTGGGGTTATTTTGGGTCGATAGAAAAAAGATTCGGAACCAATCACAGCCTTTCCCTGACTATCTTTGGCGCTCCCACTAAAAGAGGAACACAATCTGCTACCGTCCAGGAAGCATATGACCTCTCAGGAACCAATTATTATAACCCGAACTGGGGTTACGAGAATGGAAAAGTAAGGAATGCCAGGATAAGGCAGAACAACGAGCCGGAGTTCATCCTGGAGCACATCTGGAATATCAATGAAAAAACAAAGCTGACGACTTCCGTAAATTATTCTTTCGGAACCAACAGCTGGAGTTCCCTGAACTGGTATAATGCCCCGGACCCGCGCCCGGATTATTACCGTTACCTGCCCAGTTACCATCCGAATTATGTTAATCCACTTGATCAAGCTACCCAGGAGCTGATAACGCAACAATGGCAGAATAATGTGAATGTCCGCCAGATCAACTGGGACAAGCTGATCCAGATCAATAAACTTGGCAACCTCGAAGGGATGCAGGCAAATTACATCGTGGAAAATAATGTCACAAAAACCAGTCAGCTTGCTTTCAATACCACGATTAACAAGGAAATGAGTTCACATGCTACCGTCACAGGTGGCCTGAACTTTAAGCTATACAATGGTCACCATTATAAGATCCTCGACGACCTTCTCGGAGGAAATTACTGGGTCAACATAGACCAGTACAATCAACAGGATTTCCCAGGTGATACGGCGAGCTGGCAACTTGATCTGAATAATCCCAACAAGGTTATACACCAAGGTGATAAGTTTGGCTATGATTACGTTGCCCATATGAACGATATCAACCTCTGGGGACAGGGAGCCTTTACTTACAATCAGGTTGACTTTTTTGCAGCGGCATCGCTGACCGGAACCGAATTCTGGCGTACCGGTAATTACAGAAACGGCCGTTATCCGGAAAATTCATTTGGTGATTCAAAAAAATATTCATTTCTGAATTATGCAATAAAAGGCGGCGTCACCTATAAGATCACAGGTCGCCACTACCTGACCGCCACAGGCTTTTACGAAACAAAAGCACCTTATTTCTCTAATACCTTTGTTTCGCCGAGAACACGGAATACTGTTGTTCCTGAGGTGAAGAGCGAAACCGCTTTCGGTGGCGATGCCAGTTATATCATGCGTTATCCCGGGCTGAATATCAGGCTTACCTATTATTACACACGGTTCCTCGACGGTGCAAGTGTTGTAAGTTATTATCAGGATCAATTGACAAAAAACTTTGTTACCCTTCCTGGTACCTATGTCAATAATATGATGACCGGGATCGACAGGATACACCAGGGAGTTGAATTCGGGGCCGAGATAAAAGCGACCAAGACACTCAGCTTTTTTGCCGTTGCTGCAATCGGGAAATACATCTATACATCCCGTCCGCAAACCACCATTTCCTATGACAACGGATCAATGCCGGACACCACTTTCACTACATATATTAAGAATTTCAATATACCAAGTACACCTCAAACAGCATTGTCGGGCGGGCTGAAATACAATTATAAATTCTGGTTCCTCGATATTAATGCCAACTATTATGATAACAACTGGCTCAGTTTTTCCGCAGAAAGAAGGACGACTGATGCAATATCCGGTCTGGGCCCCGGCGATCCTTTGATTGCAGCGATCACACAGGAACAAAAGTTGAAGAGCGGGTTTACCCTGGATGCATCCATAGGGAAATCGATCCGGATCAACTACAAGTATTTCATTAACGTAAACCTGAGCGTGACGAACATACTGAACAACACCGATATTCAAAGCTGGGGATACGAGCAGAATCGTTTTGATTTTATAAACAAAAACCTGGACCTGTTCCCGCCGAAATATCTTTATTATTATGGAAGAACCTACTTCCTGAACATCAGCTTCCGGATTTAAAACATATAATTTTATCGACTAAAAAATCTTAAAACATAAAATAAAAAATCAGAGATTATGAAATATTTATCAGTAAAAAAATCAGGGGTACTTTTATCCATAAGTCTTCTTGCCGGATCTTTAGCAATCATGACAGGCTGTGTCAAATTGAATTTTGATGAGCCGCCTATTAATATTCCCCATTATAATGGTACGGCAAATGCTACGATCGACACCCTGGTGAAATTATACGGAACCAATTCGGATACGTTATTAATTACCAAGAACATCGTCATCAAGGGAATTATCGTCGGGAATGATGAATCCGGGAACATCTATAAAAAATTCTTCCTGCAGGATAATTCAGGCGGAATTGATGTTGAGATTGACGCAACGAATCTGTATACCCAGTATAAACTTGGTCAGCGGGTGTTTATTGAATGCAAGGGCTTATATCTCGGACTATATGGTGGCGCACTTGAACTTGGTTATCCTTACAATGGCTCAATCGGGAGGATGCCTGCTTCCGTTGCCAATGTTCATATCTTTCTCGACATCCTTCCCGGTAAAAAACCAGTGCCTGTTGTACTTAACCTGCTGAATCCTCCTTTCAAAAAGTATCTCAACATGCTCGTAGCTATCCCGGATGTTCGTTTCCCGGATGCAGGCCAGCCATTTGTAAGCGGTGGAGTGACAACTTCCCGACCCGTTGGTGACGCATTCGGCAACCCTCTTACCATGGATGGAAACAGTGTAATCCTTTATAACAGCAGCTATGCGTCTTTTGCCAACAATCTGTTGCCGCTAGGGATTGGTACATTGCAGGGGATTTTTACAATTTATACCACCAAATACGAATTTTTAGTCCGTGATCTGAGTGACCTGGTGAATTTTGTGGATACCGGTCAAACGATCATTTATCAGAACAATTTCGATGTATCGCCTCCCGACTGGGTCATATTCACGCCGGCAAGCAACAAACCCTGGACCTGGGATGGAAGTTACCTTGAGATGGTGGCAAACGGCTATGGTGGCAATGTTGCTTGCGATACCTGGCTGATTTCCCCGGGCATCGATCTAACGAATGTCACAAATCCAGTTTTGACTTTTAACACCTGGACAAAATATACTGACAGCGGACTTGCAAACCCGTTGGAAGTAAAAATCTCTACAAATTATGCAGGGAGCGGTGATCCTTCAGTGGCTACATGGTCCGCCCTGCAATGCGATCTGCCTGCTGCAAACAGCGCTGCCTGGCTCTCCAGCGGGGATATCGACTTGTCAGCGTTCCATCAGACCATCTATGTGGCGTTCCATTACAGATCATCAGGAGTATCGAGTTCATCGGCTTCAAAATGGGAAGTGGATGCTTTTAAACTTACAGGAAAGAAAAACTAGAATTATCATTATTCATAAGGAAAAAGGATGAGGCCGTCCCAAAAGGGCGGCTTCTTTTTTTTATTTATATATTTGCCCTCAGGCCGGGCGGGCCTCGTCACCGCAATCCCGAGTACTCGGGACTGCGCCTGGCGCAATCTCACTTCGTTCGATGGCACCAGCCAAAGCTGCTTACCTGCCTACCGGCAGTGTAATACTTCACAATAAAGGTAACAGTTTTATACAATTTTAGTATAAGCTTTTACCATGAAAAAAACAGAGATAAAATCAATGACCAGTAAATGGGTCCTGGTAGTTGACCATTACGAAAAGATCAAACAAAAAAGAGATCCAAATTTTAAAACAGTAAATGAATTATGTGACGCGTTTCAAGTAAGCAGGAAGGATATCCACAAATATTATGAAAGATGGGCCAAGGCTGGGAAAGATCCGAATGCATTGATTCCAAAGAAACGCGGACCAAGGCCTGGCCAGTTAAAGATACTTTCGAAAGAGGAAGAAAGAGTAATTGTCAAGATCCATCGAAGGTTAAACGCAAATGTGTTTGAGATTTACAATTTGATACAAGGGTATTTTAACGTTCATCCATCAGTATCAACAATATATAGGACAATCAAAAGGTATCCGTTAAACGAAAGAAGAAAAAAAGCGATTAAACGATATGAAAGAAGGTATCCAGGTGAACTCTTACATGCAGATACTTATTCTTTGGCTAAAACGCTTGTCAACGACAGGAGAAAATATTATTTATTAGGCATAATTGATGATTGCACACGCTTATGTCAGGTAGAACTGATTGATAGAGTCACAGCTGCAGAAGCAGCTACTGCAGCATCCAAACTTTTTAAATGGTTTTCTGTTCATGGGATTTTACCTGAAGAAGTTATGACGGATAATGGCGTTGAATTCACTGCATATACTTCACAAAAAGCAAAAGAGACGCACTTTTTTGAAACAACATTACGAATGTTTAATGTGAAACATAGATGCACAAGGCCATACAGACCTCAAACAAATGGAAAGATTGAGCGATTTTGGAGGATACTGAATGAAGAGTGTATTCTATGCCAAAAGGACACTTTGTCTAAAGATGATCTAGTGGCTGAACTTAATGGATTTATGTACAGATACAATTATCTCAGACGTCATTCCGCATTAAAATATCAAACGCCACTCGATAAATTAAAAAATATTGCTAATTTGTTACCGAAATTGTGAAGTAATACACGGCAGGCAGGTGCGGCGACTGGTATATTTTTCCCAGCTGGCGCGCGTTTGTAACGCGTGCCCACAATAAAAAATTGAATAAAAAATTCTCGCTGATTTTCGCAGAAAAAACTCACCAATTCACCACTTCACCAAATACCTAATGGCAAATGGCCAATCCCTAATTAACCACTGGGATCTGCTCCAGCGCTTCAAGCGCTTCTTTGACTTTCCCGGTTTCCCGGATAATGAGTATTAGCCTGTTTTTATCCTCTTTCAGCCTGCAATTGGAAGGGTGGGTCTTGATGTATTCCAGAATGGCTGTGAACTGAGATGATTGAAAATAAGGAGAATCTTCATTGCTGATGAAATAACAAGCCAGCCGGTTGTTTCGGAGGATCAGTTTCTCAAAACCGATTCTTTTGGCAAGCCACCGCAAGCGGATCGTATCCAGCAGGGCCAATGTCTGCGCCGGGACATGCCCGAACCGGTCTTCCAGTTTTCCCTTGAATTTAACCAATTCGTATTCCGATGCAAGTGAGTCAAGTTCTTTGTAAAGACTCAGCCTTTCTGTGATGTTAGTAATGTAATCATCCGGGATCAGGATTTCAAGGTCGGTCTCTATCTGGCATTCCTTCACAAATTCTTTCGGAAGTTCTTCCTGGAAGATCTCGTTGAAATCCTGTTCCTTTAACT
>JBEKST010000132.1:0-8038 GCA_049516815.1 Bacteroidales bacterium
CATCCGCAGAAGATTTAATGCTATCCGTTGGAACAGCCTGCTCAATTCCCAGATTATTTATATAGTGAAAAGCATTCAATGTCAGCAGGAGATTCCCGCCCCGATTAAGGAAACCCTGAATTTCCCTGATCACTTTCTTGTCGTTTTCGGATTGGGAAAAGCGGGAAGTATCCTGCCTGTGGAACCATGCTGCCTTGTAAGAATCAAGAAGCTTTGTGTTTTTCCGCATCTCGTCGAAAGTCACATAGACCGGGAAAAAATCCTTCATCGTCTTCAGAAAATCAAAAGCTGAACGTGATTCTTTATTCATCTTAAGGAAAGGCTCCTTCCCCAGGAATGCTATCCTGACAACTGAATCCGGTAAAGGCTCCTTGTATTTCCCGGGCGTAAGTGTGAAAGTATGGGTACGGAAAGTCTTTCCTTTCGTTGCCTGGGCAGCTATTTCATTGGATGGTAAGAGCATCGCCAATGAAAGAAACAACATTATCTTCAGCGAACGGGATTGCATAAGCATGCACTTAATTCATTTAAGGATTTTACGATGGGAAACCCGGTACTGATCAATCTTTCTTCCGAATGATGCCCATTCGGTATCAGGATGCAGTCAATCCCCAGTTCTTTTGCCACATCAGCATCATGGCTCGTATCGCCGATAAACAGGATCTTTCCCTTCGCCACATTGAGTTCTTTCAATAGCCGGATCCCCACACCGGTCTTTCCATGTGCATAATGGTCGTCTAATCCATCCACATTATCAAAGAAACCTGCAACCCCAAGGTCAATGGTTTCCTGCCGCAATTCATTCTGTTCCCGGGCCGAAAGGATATTCTGCCTGAAACCTTTTCCGGCAAGGCATTTCAGGCTGTTTTCGACATCTTCATGCAACCTGCATTCTTTTTGCCGCTGATTATAGCCGATCATGAAATCCATGCCTACAACTTCGAAAGATTCTTTAGCAAAATCAAAACCCAGCTTTTCATAATAATCCTTAACAGGGAAATCGAAGATATCACGGTAGCGCTCAAGGGTCAGTAATGGCAAGTTTCTCTGGGAAAGCAGGGTGTTCATGACTTCCACACAGAGCCAGTTGTCGTCAAGCAAGGTGCCGTTCCAGTCCCAGATAATATGAGTATATTTTGAGGATTCCATTTTCACGGATTGAGTACTTTTGTTGCAGGAATAATGAACTTCAAAAGTACAGAAAAACTGCATTCACTCATGGATTTTACAGCCTTTCTTGCACCGCTTGACAGACTGCACGATTGTGACATGTGTCCCCGTGAATGTAATGCAGACCGGTTCTCTGAAAAACTGGGTTACTGTAACAGCGGGGCAACGTTCAATATCTCTTCCATCTTTGTCCACACGGGCGAAGAACCTCCTGTCAGCGGCGAAGATGGCATCTGCAACATTTTCTTTTCGCATTGTAACCTGCAATGCATCTATTGCCAGAATTACCAGATCAGCGATAATCGTATTTCCGAAAAGTCGACGGAGATGGAATTGGATGAAGTGATCCGGCAGGTGACCACCATCCTTGATTCAGGTGTTAAAAGGGTGGGGTTTGTGTCGCCTTCCCATTTTATTCCGCAGGTAAAAATTATTATCCAATGCGTTGAGTCGTTGGGATACAACCCTATTTGGGTGTTCAATACCAATGGATACGACAAGCCGGAGACACTCCGGTCGCTTGAAGGGATGATCCAGGTATATCTCCCGGATTTAAAGTACATGGAAACTGACATTGCTGACGAATATTCTGATGCTCCTGATTACCCGGAAGTGGCTGTTAGCGCACTGAAAGAAATGTTCCGTCAGAAGGGTGCGACCCTACACTTTGGGAAAGATGGCACAGCAGAGTCCGGAATAATTATACGCCATCTTGTTCTTCCCGGGCAAACCCGGAACAGCCTGAAAGTGCTGAATTTTATTGCAGAAGAACTTTCCCCGAACCTGCACATTTCCCTGATGTCGCAATACTACCCGGTTCCTCGTGTGAGCCGCCATCCAAAGTTAAGTACTACTGTTTCCCTTGAAGAATATTCCATTATTGTGGCAGAACTGGATCGGTTGGGGATGAACTATGGTTGGATCCAGGAGCTGAGCAGTTCATCACATTACCGGCCTGATTTTAAAAGAAAACATCCGTTTGATAGATCTTAACCGGAACTTCAATTATTTTCGAAAATCCCCTGAGAGGATCTATTTAAAGTTATTTCAACAAGGATCAAAGAAAAGATTTTTGCACTGAAAATTATCTGTGTACATTTGTTTCTTAAATTTCAACGCATCAACCCAACTAAAATCATGCAATTTATGAGGACTATTCTATCTATTCTGATGCTCACGCTTTTCGTGGCTGCAAATACAACCACGTATGGACAGGAAACGACAAAGAAATCAGATTCCGGTTATGTATTCACTATCGTGAAGCAGGTTCCTGCCACACCTGTAAAAAACCAATACCGTTCAGGTACATGCTGGAGTTATTCGACGGTCGGATTCCTGGAAGCTGAACTCCTGCGCACAAAACATGATACTTTCAACCTTTCCGATATGTTTTGCGTAAGAAAAGCCTATTCCGATAAAGCAGAAATGTATGTAAGGTTCAATGGCAAGCATAATTTCGGTGGTGGTGGGGAAGCACACGATGTTACAAACGTGCTCAAAAAATACGGTATGGTCCCGGCAGAAGCCTATTCAGGAAATGTGATCGGGGAGGATAAGCCGGTTCATGGTGAAATGGATGCTGTGCTGGAAGCCATGATCAATGCCGTGGTCAAGAATCCGAATAAAAAACTGACCCCGGTCTGGCATCAGGCAATCGATGGCGTACTTGATACCTATCTGGGAAAGGTTCCGGAAAAGTTTACCTATAAAGGAAAAGAATATACACCGAAGTCCTTTGCCGATATGATGGGACTGAACCCGGATGATTACGTTGAACTGACATCCTATACACATCATCCGTTCTATTCCAGGTTCATACTGGAAATCCCTGATAACTGGGTCATGGATGAAGTATATAACATCCCGATGGATGACCTGTTGCAGGTGATCCATAATTCCATCGATAAGGGCTATACGGTTGCCTGGGGCGCCGATGTCAGCGAAAAAGGATTTTCTTGGAAGAATGGCGTCGCTGTTGTTCCGGATAAAAATGCACCGGAAATGGCAGGATTGGAAAAAGCAAAATGGGAGAAAATGTCGGATGCTGATAAGGACAAATTGCTTTATAAGTTCGACAAGCCTGTTCCTGAAAAAAAGATCACCCAAGAGATGCGGCAGCTTGAATTTGACAATTACCAGACCACTGATGACCATGGTATGCTGATCACAGGTACCGCCAAAGATCAGAATGGTAATCCCTATTTCCTGGTAAAGAACTCCTGGGGAACCGAAGGGAGCCCTTACAAGGGATATTTCTATGCCTCCGAACCTTATGTCCAGCTGAAAACCATGGATATCATGGTGAATAAAAATGCCATCCCGAAAGAGATCAGGAAGAAACTGGGACTTTGAGTAAGTTAATGCAGGAATGTAGGAATGCAGGAATGCAGGATTAAACGATTTACTATTACGCTTTTTGTCATTGCGAGGCACAAAGTGCCGAAGCAATCTCCTTCATAACACAACAAACCTGTCTTTGCGAGGAGCGAAGCGACGAAGCAACCTCAACTCAACATCTCTCCCTATTGCCTGGTGCCTAATGCCTAATGCCTATATTGATTTCGCTACATCACTACTTCGCTACCTGCCTACCGGCAGGCAGGTTTCGCCATTTTCTTTTTTGAGAGGGGAAATGTATCGCTTCAGTCAATAGTTCCAGGTACCTTTTCCTGGAAATGAGTTCCGCACCCATGCTCATAAGGTGTTCAGTTTTTACTTGTGAATCAATAAATAAGAAATCAAATTCTTTCGCTTTTTCGACAAGATAATACAAAGCAACCTTCGAAGCATCGGTCATCATGTGAAACATCGATTCACCGAAAAAGGCCTTGCCAATCGAAACACCGTATAGTCCTCCCGCCAGTTTCCTGTCAAAATAGCATTCCACCGAATGGGCAAATCCTCTACGGTGAAGTTCAATATAAGCGGCTTTCATCTCATCTGTGATCCAGGTTCCATTTTCGTGTCTTCGTTCCGTTTCTGCGCAGGCAACGATAACCTGCTCAAAATTTGAATCCATCCTGACTGAAAAAACACTTTTCTTTATCTTCTGCTTTAGGCTGTGGGACACCTTTAACTTCTGCGGAAATAACACCAGCCGGGGATCAGGCGACCACCAGAGAATCGGTTCATGCTCTGAATACCAGGGAAAAATGCCGTTTGAATAAGCTGCCAGCAGCCGTTCAACACAAAGGTCACCTCCAACAGCCAGCAAACCGTCGGGTTCAGCCAGTGAGGGATCCGGAAAGAGGATTTCATTGGGTAGTTGAAAAACGGGCATTTTGTTTGAAAGTATTTCTCACATCCCACATCTCAAATCTCACATCCCACATCTCAAATCTCACATCTCACATCTCATTTAAGCTTTTTAGAACAAAGTCGCTTGCACACCGGCATTCCTCTTCTGTGATTGTCAGGGGTGGGGCAATGCGGAAAGTACAGGGATGAAAAAGGAACCAGTCGATAATGATGCCATTCTTCAGCAGGATTTCAGTTAGTTTATCCCGTTTTCCTGTATCATTGATTTCAATTCCAAGGATCAATCCTTTTCTGCGAATATTTTTTATCATTGGATGAGAGCTAACCTGCTCTTCAAGGATGGCTCCTTTTTTTTCTGCCTGAAAGATCAAGTCGCCACTAAGAAGTACCTCCAGGTTGGCCAGGGCAGCGGCACAACATACCGGGTGCCCGCCAAACGTCGTGATGTGTCCGAATTCAGGATGATAAGCCAGCGCATCCATGATCTTTTTTGAGGCGATAAAGGCGCCCACCGGCATGCCTCCTCCCATAGCTTTGGCCAGTACCAGGATATCCGGAAAAAAATTGAAATGCTCGAATGAGAAAAGTTTGCCGGTCCGGCCAAAACCCATCTGCACATCATCAATGATCAGAAGAGTTCCTGTTTCCTGGCATCTCGCATGAAGAGATTCAAGAAATCCTTGTTCAGGGAGAATGATCCCGGCTTCGGCCTGGATAGTTTCAGCTACGACGCAGGCGGTTTTAACAGAAATCTTTTCCAGGTCCCTGAAATTATTGAATTCCAGGAAACGGATATCAGGGATCAGGGGACGGAATGCATTCTTAAGTGTTTCATTGCCAAGGATGCTCAGTGCCCCTTGAGTGCTGCCGTGATAGGCTTTATGAAAGGCAACGACTTCGGTTCGCCCGGTATACCGTTTGGCCAGTTTCATGGCGCCTTCAATGGCTTCACTGCCCGAGTTGACAAGGAAAACAGAATCCAGGCTATCCGGTAATACACTGACCAGCTTTTGAGCAAGTTTTACCTGGGGCGATTGTATGAATTCGCCATAGACGTTCAGATAGAGGTATTTTTTGATTTGGTCTTCAATGGCACTGATAATGGCAGGATGCCGGTGGCCAAGGTTGCTCACGCTGATACCGGAAACCAGGTCAAGGTATCTTTTTCCAGATTTATCGTAGATATAGATTCCTTCTGCATGATCGATCTCCAATCCAACCGGCCGGTGGGAGGGAAGGCCAAGGTAACGGAAGAATAACTCTCTTTCTGTCATTTCGCTTCCATTGTTTCCGCGAAATTACGAATTCCGGAGATATGCGGCTTGTAGAGAAATAACTATATTCGCAGCAGCAAATCCGCATAAAATGAAAGATAAAGTCATCATCATTACAGGGGCAACATCCGGTATCGGCAAAGCCCTTGCTTATGAATTAGCTTCGAGGGGCGCACGTTTGGTTATCTCCGCCAGAAATAAGGAAAAACTGGTGGAGGTTTCGGAAGATCTTCTCCGGACAGGGATAAAAATTCTTCCGGTGAAGGCAGATGTCTCCCTTGAAGAGGATTGCAGGGAACTAATAAGGAGAACTGTTGAGGAATTCGGAACTATCGATATCCTGATCAACAATGCCGGTATCTCCATGCGGGCATTGTTTGAAGAGGTCGACCTGGAGGTATTGCGGAAGCTGATGAATACCATTTTCTGGGGTACTGTCTATTGTTCCAAATTTGCTCTTCCTTACCTGCTGAAGTCGAAAGGATCGCTTGTAGGGATCTCTTCCATTGCAGGATACAAAGGATTACCGGGAAGAAGCGGGTATTCTTCCTCCAAATTTGCCATTCAGGGCCTGCTCGAGGTGATCCGGATCGAAAACAGGAAAAAAAGACTTCATGTGCTGATAGCTGCTCCGGGATTTACCGCTTCGAACATCAGGAACGTGGCGCTGTCAAAGGATGGAAGCCAGCAGGGAGAAACGCCACTGGATGAAAGCAAGTTGATGCCAGCCGAAACCGTAGCAAGTAAAATCGCAGACGCCATCGAAAAAAGAAAAAGAACCCTGATTCTCACTACCCAGGGAAAATTGACGGTTCTTCTAAACAAGTTCTTGCCTTCCTTCATGGATAAAATGGTTTACAACCATATGGCAAAAGAACCGGACTCGCCTTTCAAATAGCGAAACCTGCCTGCCGTGTAGGCAGGTAGCGAAATAGCGAAATAGCGAAAATTTCGTCACGTGTCACGCGTTACCGAAACACAAATTCGTAAATCGTAAATCGTAAATTCTAACCTCGCGGGTGATACTGTATTATGGTACTTCTAAGGTATTCCCGATCAAGATGGGTATAGATCTCCGTGGTGGTGATTGATTCGTGGCCGAGCATTTCCTGGACTGCCCGGAGATCAGCGCCGCCTTCCACTAGATGGGTGGCGAAAGAGTGACGGAAGGTATGCGGACTGATGGTTTTCTTTATGCCCGCCTTCATTGCAAGTTTTTTTATAATGGTAAAGATCATGACGCGGGTCAGCCTGGATCCCCTGCGGTTCAGAAAAAGAATATCCTCATATCCTTTCCTGACCTCCATATGTGATCTCAAGGTATCCATATAAATCCTGATGTGTTTTTGAGCAATGCTTCCCAGCGGAACCATGCGTTCTTTGTCTCCTTTTCCTGTGACCCTGATAAATCCATCATTGAAAAAAAGATTGGATACCCGGAGGTTCACCAGCTCGGAAACACGCAGCCCGCAACCGTAAAGTGTTTCCAGAATGGCCTTATTCCTTTCTCCTTCCGGTTTGCTCAGATCAATGCTGTTGATCAGGGTGTCGATCTCTTCAACGCTCAGGGTATTCGGGAGTTTACGCCCGATTTTTGGCGACTCCAGCATTTCCGTCGGGTCAATGGATGTAACATTTTCGAGCAAGAGATATTTGTAGAATCCTTTGATCCCCGAAATTACCCTTGCCTGTGTCCGGGCTGTCATCCCAAGACTGTTGATCCATTTTAAAAAATCCTGAAAATGATGTAACTCGATCTTTTCCGGTGACAGGTTCAGGTTCGCGAAATCAAGGTACTGAGCGAACTTGTGTACATCATGTAAATAGGCATCGACGGAATTTACCGACAACGATTTTTCCAGTTGAAGGTATGCCTTGTAACCTTTGATAAAAGAAGACCAGTCTGACAAAGTGAGGAAATTTTTCAGGCAAGGCTAAATTATGAAAATATTTTGGTTTCGAAGTCGATGCTACTTCTGCCACATCTATACATGGCGATGTATTGCGGCCAATAACTGCCCGCATAGGCACTTCCGGCGGAAAGCGAGACGAGCCCTTCCCCTGCGCCAACCGTCCCGTTTGGGCCAATGTGTGTATGATCATGTCCGTGAAGATATAAGGCGTGGTTGGCCCTCAGTAGAGCCTCAATTGTGTTACCATTCCACTGAGCGAGATAAGAAATAGGATGGTGACCCACACAGAAAACTAAATCTGTATCCTGTCTCGCAGAGTTAAGATTGTGTTGCAGTGCGCCTATGTCGGCAATGAGCTCTCCTTCGTCGTTCGATGAATAGGAAAGCAGTGCTGTGTTGAGGCCTACCAGATGGGCACGGAGT
>JBEKST010000133.1:0-7985 GCA_049516815.1 Bacteroidales bacterium
CATCAATGAATGCCTCGACAAGCTGAAGATCAGTGAAGTGGAAATGACCACCCTGTCATACCAGAATCATGTTGAATCACTTAAAAATGATCCCCAATCGAAACGATTGATCAACAAAGAGCGTGAGATGCTTTCAGGAAAGATCATCAAGATGAAGGAAGACATCAACCTTTGGGAAAACAACATCGGTTTCCTTGCGAATTCGAAGAATGCTGTAATCCTGAAAGAAGAGTTCGAGAAGAAGATCAATAAGGCGAAGAGTGATGTTAATGTGATGGAGGCAAAACTGAAGATGTTACGTTCTCAGGTATAATGTCGGTGTCATTGCAAGGCACGCAATGCTTAAGAAAGCCTATTAAATATCGAATATTGATCAACGAATCCTGAAGTAAGAAGTTAATCCGTAATTCGTAATTGAATTCATGGCTGGTAATTCCTTCGGACATACATTGGTATTAACAACCTTCGGTGAGTCCCATGGGCCTGCAGTTGGAGGAATACTGGATGGAATTCCTTCCCTTCTCGATATTGACCTGGATTTCATTCAATCGGAATTGAACCGCCGAAGGGCTGGGCAGACTTTCTTTTCTTCTACCCGGAAAGAGGATGATTTTTTTGAAATCCTTTCCGGCGTTTTTAAAGGAAAATCCACCGGTGCACCGATCGCCTTCCTGGCAAGGAATACAGATGCCAAACCCGAACATTATCTTCAGTTAAAAGATTCTTACCGTCCTTCCCATGCCGATTTTACATGGGAAAAGAAATTTGGGTTCCGCGATTACCGGGGCGGAGGAAGGGCATCGGCCAGGGAAACGCTCGCCCGGGTCATTGGCGGAGCACTGGCAAAATTATATCTGAGGAAACAGGGCATTTCTGTGACCGGTTATGTTTCACAAATTGGGAATTGCAGCTTGGATGAAAATTTCATTCTCAAGGATACTGCTGCTATACTTTCTAGTCCTGTCGGCTGTCCGGATCCCGAAACAGAAGCCAAAATGATCAGGTTGCTGGCAGCCGTCAAAGCCGATGGTGACACTCTGGGAGGAGTAATCTCCTGCAGAATAAACGGAGTCCCTGCAGGGTTGGGAGAACCGGTTTTTGATAAGCTTTCTGCCGACCTGGCAAAAGCTCTGCTGAGTATTCCTTCGGTAAAAGGCTTTGAATATGGATCCGGTTTTTCTTCTGCCGGCATGAAAGGATCGGAACACAATGACCTCTATATTACCCGGAACAGAGCCATCACAACAAAAACCAACCGCTCAGGAGGGATCCAGGGGGGCATCTCCAACGGAAATGAGATCTTCTTCCGGGTTGCCTTTAAACCGGTGGCTTCCCTGATGAAAGAACAGGAAACGGTGAACCGTGAAGGGGAAAAAGTCTTGCTTAAAGGAAAAGGAAGGCATGACGTATGCGTGGTTCCCCGTGCTATCGTAATTGTGGAAGCCATGGCGGCATTAGTCATCGCCGACCATCATCTCATGCAGCGGCAACAGGAAGAGTAAAACTGAAAACACTTCCCTCCCCGGGTTTGCTTTCCACCCAGATCTGTCCCTTTTGTTTTGTGATAAAATCTTTTGATATGGCAAGTCCAAGCCCGGTACCGCTCTGGATTGATCCGGGTACCTTGAAAAACTTCTCAAATACTTTATCAAGATATTGTTCTTCAATTCCATTCCCGAAATCCCTCACCGAAAACTTTACCGCTTTCTTTTCAGCAACCACCTCAAGGATGACTTCCCGCCTTTCCCCGGAAAAATGAATGGCATTACTTACCAGGTTGATCAGCACCCAGGCGGTTTTTTCCGCATCCGCATTAACAAAGGGAAGGTTCTCCGCGGTGTTAAGGATAATTTTAATCCCGTTCTGCTCAGCCTGATAACTCATGGCCTGAAGTGTATAATCCACGATCTCTTTCGGATCCGTGGCTTGGGTATGAAGCAGGATGTTCCCTGTTTCGACCTGGGTGAGATCAAGGAGTTCCCCTGTGATCTTCGATAACCGGACTATTTCTTCACGGATGTTTCGCACAATGACCGATTGATCTTCGTTAAGATTTCCGATCCTTGCATCTTCCAGGAGTTTCAGATTCAAACGGGCCGAAGCAATCGGGTTTTTCAGTTCATGCGAGACCGTAGCGATGAAACTGGTCTTGGCATCATCAAGTTCCTGGAATTTGGTGATGTTCCGGAGAATGATGAGATGGCCGATCATCGCAGAATCGCCCCCTCCGGTCGGGGTTATCTGAATGTCAGAGATGTCCTTTGAAAAATAAGATTGCCGTCCACCGGAAACAATCTTGATGGGCGTAAATTCTTTTGTTTTATAAGATCCGTCCATAAGGTCACTGACAATATTCTGAAACAGATTATTGCGGGCAGCCAGATCCGGCGCATAGTGCCCAACTACTTCTTCCTGTTTCAAACCAAGCAAGTCACAGGCAACAGGATTTGCGAAGATCACCCTGTTATTTTCATCCAACCCGATAATGGCGTCATTCATGGTACTGATGATGGCTTCGATCCGCTTTTTTTCAAACAGGATCTGGGAAAGATTGCTTTTTTCATATTCATTCAGTCTGATAGCCATGGTATTAAATGCCTCTGCAACCTCTCCGAATTCGTCCCTCGAATGAAAATACAATTGCTGATCGTAATTCCTGCGGGCAATTTCCTTGATCCCCTGGGTCAGCTCACGCACAGGGTTTGCAATGTTTTTGGGCAGGTTCAGCAAAAGGGTGAAGGATAAGATGAAGCACAAGGTACCTATGATCGAGATGAACAAGTACGCCTGGTGAGAGGTGTTTTCCAGTTTGCCGTTTTTCCGGATGATTGCATCCATATTGATCTCCGATACTGATGTGATATTTTTCTTGACATCCCGGTAAGTCGGCAGAAGCCGGATGAAGTAAATTTCTTTCCGGTCTGAACTGTCGGTCTTTACATTGTTAAAAACATCCTTGTATTCATCGAAAGAAGATCGCAGTTGCATGGCAATTTCCCGTTCTCCTGCCTCTGTGATATTGGTTTCTTCGTCCTGTAAGTTTTTTTCAAAACTCCGCTCCAAACCGACATAAGAACTATCGATCTTCACTTTCATGCCTGAAAAGAAATAGGCTGTCTGCAGGTCCTTCATTTCATCCAATGTCATCGACATTTGCTTTGCGGAAATGATTGATTTGTAATTGTCCTTGAACATGGCATCTGCATAATTGGAGAGGGTGTATATGTATGCAGAACTGACGACCCAAAGCACTACGATGACCAGGAACAGGAACCCCAGTCCTATGAATAATTTCGATTTTATTTTCAAGTTCATAACAATGTTTTTTTAAGATACAATGATAAGGTCGATCTTGGTTCCGGCCAGTTTTTTCAATAACTTCCTCAATGTATTCTGATGAAACAGGTATTTCTTTAAGGTATAGGATGGAACCCCGACGAGGATCGTGCTGATTTGTTTTTCCATTGCAACAGAGAAGATGGTTCCGGCGACGTTATTGCTTTTTATTTTCACGACTTCCGCGCCCAGTTCCGTTGCAAGTTTCAGGTTGTTCAGGAGGAAGCGTTGATCGGAAAGCCGGATCTTATCAAAAGCTTCTCCTGAGGTCTGCACATAAAGTACGAGCCAGCTCGAGGTATAATAATTCGCCATCCTGGAAGTCTTACGGATTATCCTTTTGGCCGTTTTCTGGTTCGTGGTGATACAGGCAAGAAATTTTTCCGGGTGCCTCTTTGCAGAAAAAATTTCTGTATCGATTTTCCGTTCCACCTGGCCGGCAACCTCCTTCAATGCAAGCTCGCGTAACTGCAAAATCTTTTCTGGCTGGAAAAAGTTTTTCAATGCGATTTCTACATTTCCTGTTTTGTAGATTTTCCCTTCTTTCAGCCGGTCGATAAGTTCATCTGCAGGAAGATCAATATTTACAATCTCATCCGCCATTCCCAATATATGATCGGGCACACGTTCCTGCACAACGACACCGGTCAGTTGTTGAATTTCTGCGCTTAAACTGTCAATGTGCTGGATATTAACCCCGCTGATCACATTAATCCCTGCTTCGATGATCTCAACCACATCCTGCCAGCGTTTTTCATGCTTCGACCCGGGAATGTTGGTATGGGCAAGTTCATCCACGATGACTATCTCCGGGTGGATGTTCAGGATCGCCTGAAGATCCATTTCCTCTAGTTCTTTCCCTTTGTAAAATACTTTTTTCCTTGGGATTAATGGCAACCCTTCCAGTAGCCTTTCTGTATCCTCCCTGCCATGGGTTTCAATAAAACCGATCTGGACATCGATTTCTTTCCTGAGCAAGCCTCTGACTTCCTTCAGCATACGATATGTCTTACCTACACCGGCAATCATACCGATGTAAAGCTTGAACTTTCCTTTCCGCGACTGGCGGATAAGTTCAAGAAACCGTTCCACGTTTTGTTCCCGTTGCTCCATTTCCAAATTATGGCAATATCAACAAAGTTATTGAAGTTTATCCAGTTCTATATTGATTTTCAGAACATTTACTTTCTCAGGACCGAAAAATCCAAATAAAGGTTTTACCGTCATTCGTTTAATCAGCTTTTGAATTTTTTCTTTTTGGATCCCCCGGGCTTTTGCAATACGCAGCACCTGGACGTATGCACCAGCGGGAGAAATATCCGGATCGAGCCCGCTGGCTGACGCAGTTATTAATTCAACAGGAATATCCGTTTTCCGGATCCCGGGATTATGTTTGAGAAAGGTATCCAGGCGTGACTGCATAACGTTAATATACTCCGGGTTATAGATACTTTTATTGGACCCGCCAGATCCTGCTGCATTATAATTTACTGCGGAAGGTCTTCCCTGAAAATATTTATCGGCTGTAAACGCTTGTCCGATCAGATCGAAACCAACAACCCTGCCCTTGTAAACCGTTTCCACACCATTACCCGAACCTGGCGTAAGATAAGCTATGCTCCGGATCAGTAACGGGTAAAGGAATCCCAATAAAAAGATCAGGATCAGGGTGAAGATCAGGGATGATATAAGGTTCTTTTTCATTTTATAAATTATTTTTTCTTTCAGACAAAGAGACGGATAAGAATATCAATCAGCTTTATCCCGATAAAAGGTGCTACTACCCCGCCAAAGCCATAGATGACAAGGTTCCGGCGTAACAACGCCGCTGCGCCGATCGGACGGTATTTCACGCCCCTGAGCGCCAACGGGATCAGCATCGGGATGATGAGCGCGTTAAAAATTATTGCCGAAAGGATTGCTGATTCCGGAGTGTGAAGCTGCATAATGTTCAGCGCCTGCAAAGCAGGAATAGAGGTGATAAAGAGTGCAGGGACGATGGCAAAATATTTCGCCACATCATTGGCTATCGAGAATGTCGTCAGGGTACCACGCGTGATCAGCAGTTGCTTCCCGATTTCCACGATCTCAATCAGTTTGGTTGGATCGTTGTCCAGATCCACCATGTTCCCGGCTTCTTTGGCCGCCTGAGTACCGCTGTTCATCGCTACCCCCACATCGGCCTGTGCAAGTGCAGGGGCATCGTTGGTGCCGTCACCCATCATAGCTACCAGCTTGCCGCCCGACTGTTCTTTCCTGATGTATTTAAGCTTATCTTCAGGCGTGGCTTCTGCGATGAAATCATCCACCCCTGCTTTTGTAGCGATGTATTTTGCTGTAAGGGGATTATCACCGGTAACCATCACAGTCTTAACACCCATTTTCCGCAAGCGCGCAAACCGTTCCTGTATGCCAGGTTTTATGATGTCCTGCAGCTCAATGACACCCTGCACTTTATTATTTTCAGAAACAACCAATGGTGTGCCGCCATTTTCAGCAATCTCTTTCACCTTTTCCCCGGTTTCCAAGGGGAATTTGTTCCCACCGGATTCAGTCATCTTGCGGATGGCATCATAAGCTCCTTTACGGATTTTTGTTCCATCCGTGAGATCAATACCACTCGATCTTGTCTCCGCTGTGAATTTGATAAATTTTCCATGAACAGTAAAAAGCGACTGAATGTCTTTTTTGGTTGCTGCAAGTTCCACTATGGACTTTCCTTCCGGTGTTTGATCAGCAAAGGAAGCAAGGGTGCTACAATTTATCAGGTGCGAAACATCAACATTATTTGCCGGGTAAAAATTCGTAGCCTTCCGGTTACCAATAGTGATGGTCCCCGTTTTATCAAGCAGAAGAACATCAATATCGCCTGCCGTTTCCACTGCTTTACCTGACTTGCTGATCACATTTGCCCGTAATGCCCGGTCCATACCTGCGATCCCGATTGCCGAAAGCAATCCGCCGATAGTGGTCGGGATAAGGCAAACAAAGAGAGAAACCATCGAGGCTATGGTGATGAGCGTATTTGCATAGTCGGAAAAAGGCTTTAAGGTCACACAAACGATGATGAAGATCATAGTAAAACCGGCAAGAAGGATCGTTAATGCAATTTCATTCGGTGTCTTTTGCCTGCTGGCGCCTTCCACCAGTGCGATCATCTTATCCAGGAAGGATTCCCCGGGCAGTGTCGTCACGACAACTTTTATGGAATCGGAAAGAACCGTTGTACCGCCTGTAACACCCGATTTATCTCCTCCTGCTTCACGGATCACTGGGGCCGATTCGCCGGTGATGGCCGATTCATCAATGGAAGCCATGCCTTCCACGATTTCACCATCGGCGGGGATTATTTCTCCTGCTGTAACGATAAACATTTCACCTTTCTTGAGTAATGCAGAACTTACTTTTTCAAGAGTCCCATCCGGGAGCAACCGGTTGGCCGGGGTATCGTGCCGGGTCTTCCGAAGCGATTCAGCCTGAGCTTTCCCCCTTGCTTCCGCAATGCCTTCTGCAAAATTAGCAAACAGCACTGTGACCAACAGTATCAGTGTGATCGTAAAGTTATAGGCAAAGCTTCCCTGGACTCCATTCCGGTTTATCAATGTGAATACCGATACAACCAGCATCACCACGGTACCGATCTCCACTGTGAACATAACCGGATTCTTCACCATTTTTACCGGGCTGAGTTTTACAAAGGACTGAATCAAGGCCTGTTTCATGAACAGCTTATCAAATAATCCGGCTTTCTTTCTTTTTGAACTCATAGGAATAAATCTTATTCAATTTCGATTAACGGAACGATAAAAATTCGGCAATCGGACCGAGCGCTATGGCCGGCAGGTAATCGAGGGCAGCTACGATGATGATCACGGCAAAGGTCATGATACCAAAAGTCATGGAATCGGTTTTAAGGGTTCCGGGCGAAGGAGGAATAAATTTTTTCTGAGCCATATAGCCGGCAATGGCTACTGGGCCGATGATCGGCAGGAAACGCCCGAAGAGCATAACGAAGCCTGTGGTTATATTCCAGAAGGGCGTGTTGTCACCGAGTCCTTCATAACCTGAACCATTATTGGCAAAAGCAGACGTGTACTGGTAAAGCATCTCCGAAAAGCCATGAGACGAAGGGTTGTTGAGCCAGGCACTTCGTCCCACAGGATCGATGCGGAAAAGATAAGCCGCAACGGCAGTCCCTGCAAGGATGAAAAACGGCCCAAGGAGCGCAATGAACACGGAAAGCTTCATTTCCCTGGTTTCGATCTTCCGCCCGAGGAATTCAGGCGTTCGTCCTACCATCAATCCCGAAATAAAAGCAGCAATGATGATGAAGATGAAATATCTTTTTTAAATTTTTTGAAAGATGAAAAACTTCAAATGATCTTTGAAGTTATTAAAGAACACACAAAAGCAAAAAATATTGTAATTAATAAAGAAGAATTAAAATCTGGATATATTGATCATCAATCTGCCGAAACTTCTATGGAAGCTTTTGAATCAAAACAAACATTATTTGAATTCTTTGGGGACTTCGAGATAAACCTTTTCTCCGTCGGCAAGCCCTTTGAGTATTTCCAAGAATTTCTCTGTCTGTTTTCCGACCGTTACTTCGCGTTTCTCGGGCTTGCCGGCTATGCCATGACCGTCGG
>JBEKST010000134.1:0-7979 GCA_049516815.1 Bacteroidales bacterium
ATACCATCAGATTATTCATTAGACTTTACCAGGTTTTCGCATGGTGAAAACCGTAACTTAGATTTAAGAAGAGAATTTCATGAATATCTTGATAAGACTTCAATTTCAGCCACTACAATTTTCAATGGTGCCTTTGCCGATTTGCTAATCGATCAAATGCCACTCATTCTATTCAAACAGAAAATAGTCCTTTATTGGGGAAATGCTGACCATCGCATGGGCTTCACTACAATGGACGATACGGCCGCATTCATAGCGAACGCAGCTCTTGATCCGTCCACCCCTCGCTTTCTCCGAATAGCTGGCGACCAACTGAGCCCCCGGGAGATAAAAGCAGTGGTGACTGAAGTGACTGGAAAAAAATTTCGTTTGTTCCGTGCAGGAGGTCTTGGAATGCTCAGCACGATTATAAAGATTGCACGCACGATTGCTCCAGGAGAGACAGAACTTTATCCTGCATGGCAAGGAATGCAATATATGCGTAACATGATTGACGAACGATCAAAGCTAGATACACTCGATAACGATCGCTATCCTAATATGCATTGGACAACGGTTAAAGATGTACTTTCAGCTCATCAATTTAGTTTATTTCAAACCACACATTAACAAAATTGAAAGGAGATACAAATGGCAAAGTGCCCGTATTGCAAACAGGCAGTTACTCTTAAGAAAGCAAAGAAAGAGTCAACCGAATCCCTTGAGATAATTCACAAAGAAGTGAAGGGATTGATAAAGAAAGAAATCATGTATTCCTGTCCCCATTGTGACTCGGTCTTAGGATTTGGATCCTTCTTTGGCGGTTTGGCCACTGGCAGACCATAATTAAATAAGTTTGTGGGATATAAATAGCGCGCCGTCGAATAACACTATGCACATGTTCGCGGCTCAGCCGCATTTGATTTTGCGATAGAGAGATTTTGGCGGTTTCGCCGTCCATGCGTGCTCATTCCGCTCGCGCTTCACTGCGCGCACACGGCGTGTGCACTCTTCCGTTGGGTGCAATTGTAAAGACAGACTGCTGAGACACTATATAAACAAGATAATGTAAATGAAAAATATAAAAAATAATATTGGATTTTGGCGCCGTTTGGCAGCTTTTTGGATAGATGTATTCGTAATTTATTCGATTACAAAATTTTTAATTGTATTATTATCCTTAATTGAATTCAGACTTTCATTTGAAACATTATTTGTTTTCACAGGAGCACTTTACGCCACTCTAATGTTAGCTTCACAAAAACAAACAATAGGGAAAATGCTGATGCAAATAATTGTAGTTTCTAAAACCAATGAACCAATATATTTCAGAGATATTTTATTAAGAGAAGTTTTTGGCAAATGGGGAATGACTGTGTCGCTTCCAATATTTCTTGGAATGACATGGGCTGGAAACAGATGGCTTCATACCGTTTCCGGTATCCTGATAATGATCCCGGTAATATTGTTGTGCATCCTCTATTTTATAATTACAAAACATTTATGGTATGAAGATTTAGCTGGTTTAACAGTCAGACGGAATTTATCAGTACAAAAAATTAAAATCGGATTTTATACTTTAATTATAGTTGCAATTACAGGAGCAGGCACCACTTTACTTGAATTTTTGGTTAAGGATAGAGTGCCTTGCCGTATGGCTGCTTTCCAGAACAACAGTTCAATCAAACCGTATGTAGATTTTCTTAAAAAACAACATACAAATCCTGTTGACTATGTGATTGGTTTATTTGACAAATATGACATTGTTGTGCTTTGTGAACGGGCGCATCCCGAAATGACGCAGTGGGATTTTATTTATGATATAATACGCGATCCCCGGTTTATTCATAATGTAGGTCATGTATTCACTGAGTATGGACAGGTTGGAATGCAGGAATACCTGAATAAATTTATGTTGACTGATAGCCTGAGCGAAACCGAAGTGCACGATCATGTCATTCATATTATGCGTAATGAGCCCGTTTGGCCATCGTGGACAAATGTTAATTTATATCAATACCTGACCCGGCTGTACTATTTAAATCAGAAGCTATCTCCGGAAAACCGGGTACAGCATCATTTCACTGATGCTGCAGTGGATTGGTCATCTATTAAAACAATTAATGATTATAAAGATTATCAGAAAAAATGTGTATGGAAAAGAGATGAGATAATGGCTAATACAATCATTGAAGAGATGCGGGATCTTTCAAAATCTGCCAATAAGCCACCCAAGTGCCTAGTAATCATGAATTATCGTCACGCAATGGATTTAACAGACAGGCTACCGGATATAACAAGGGGGAATACGTATGAGTTCCTGAAAGATAGTTTTGGAAATCGAGCCGCGAATGTATTGATTAATACAAGATTTATAATTTCTGTTCCAATAGCAGGTGGGGTTTGGGATGCCGCATTTGAAAAAATCGGAAACAACCCATTAGGATTCAATTTTCAGGGTTCTCCTTTTGGAATTTGTTATTTTGATTTGTATCCTTTTGATGTTATATTTCAGCCGCTTAGAAAAAACAACTGTCCATCTTCAGATGGCAGTCTCAGATACCGAGATGTATTTACTGGTTTTGTATTTACACATCCCATAAAAGATCAGTATTTTCAATTTAACCCACCCGGTTATTATGATGGATTTGAAAAAGAATATATTCGTAGATCTGGTTGTCTCAGCGAGGAAAATAAAAAAGTAGCAGAGCTTGAAATGAAATCCTTAAAACACGAACGTCCTGACAACATTACCAAGCATGTAGAATTCACTATTGAAACTATTATTGAATTGTTTTTTTACTGTTTTTCTGGTATTGGTTTGTTAATCGGGTTAGCAGCATTTATATTCAGACGAAGAAAAATGATAGCAGAAGAAAATATTTTATGAAATACAACAGCATTCAACAAATCGCTAACCACAACAAATCCCGGATACTGTTTACAGATTTCCCATTTATCAGCCTGCATTCACGGAAGGAAAAGGTTCTGTAATTTTTATAGATGAAGCTCATAATAACTTTCATACAAAAGATGGAGGTTTTCTTCCTTTCAGTAAACTATTGGAGCAGGATGGTTATCAGGTAAAAAGCTTAGATAGAACCATCACAAATGATGATCTATTAAAAGAGTGTAAAATACTGGTAATTGTCAATCCTTTGAATAAAAGTAATGTCGATAAATGAATTCTATCTACTCCTTCTGCATTTTCAAAAGAAGAAATTTTTATTATAAAACGTTGGGTGGAAAATAGAGGTAAGTTATTTTTGATTGCAGACCATATGCCGATTGCAGGAGCAGCAAACGAGTTAGGTAAAGCTTTTGGATTTGAGTTTATTAACAGATTTGCAAAGACCGGAAAAGGTTTTTGGCCACCATCTGTTTTTTCAATTCAGAATAGAACCTTACAGGATTCTCCAATTACGAGAGGGGTAAAAGACTATGAGAAAGTAGATTCTGTGGCTACTTTCACGGGGTCAGCATTTAAAGCCCCTGAAGGTTCCATCAAGGTTTTGAGTTTTCTTAATGAACATTACTCCTTGCAAACTGACACCGCCTGGCATTTCAACAATAATACTCCAACGAAAAATCTTAAAGATTTTCAACAGGGTGCCGTTTTAAATTTTGGCAAAGGGAAAGTTGCGGCATTTGGCGAAGCAGGAATGTTTACAGCTCAAATTGTAAATGGTAATGTAAATGTTGGTTTAAATTCAGCATATGCTCCTCAAAATGATCAATTTACACTTAATCTGATTCATTGGTTAGATGGAGTAAAAAATGCCACGGGGCCACAATGAAAGAAAAAAATAAGAATCAATAGTGAAGATTACCAAAACTTTTAACTTACATTGAAAGTTAAAATTTGCAGATAATGAATAGCAAAATTGCAAGGAAAAAACTCAACCTATTAAAAATATGGAAAGGCTGATATTTTTTGGAATATTAAGCATACCAGTTATAATTATATCATGGCGAGCATTATTTAATATTAAAAACCATGGCTTTTATCGATTTTTCAGTTGGGAGTGTATTATTTGGCTATTTGTTACTAACTATACTTTTTGGTTTGATGATCCCTTTGGTATTAGACAGATATTTTCATGGATTTTTCTATTATTCTCAGGTTATCTAATTATCGATGGGGTGATACTTATAAAAAAAATAGGAAAACCTGGAAATAATAGAGATGAGAAAAGCCTATACCATCTTGAAAAAACTTCCACATTGATAGATATTGGAATATTCAAATATATAAGACATCCTCTTTATTCTTCATTGCTTTTTTTTACTTGGGGTGTATTTTTAAAGAATGTAACAATTTCGTTATTTTTTGTGGGATTACTATCAACCGCATTTCTTTATCTTACAGCAATATTCGAAGAAAAGGAATGTATCGAATACTTTGGTAAAAAGTACAGTGAATATATGAAACGTAGTAAAATGTTTATCCCTTTTATACTTTAAAAGTTCAACTTTGTTCAACAAGTCGGCAGCCGACAATGTGGGGTAACCTGGTAAAGAAAGTGATTAGGACTACTAAACATGATTACGAAAATCAAATATAAAACCTGCTAATCCGCAGCGACGGGCCGCAATACGGCTGTCGGCCAAACGTTGCCAGTAAAATCTAAAATTATATTATGAAAAAAATATAATTCCTGTTTAGCTAAAATTTGAATAGAGGATGAATGAAGTACTCTTCGACAGGTTCAGGGAGCAAAAGAGACGGTGGTTGAGCTTGTCGAAACCACCGTCTGTGTTTGCGGAGAGAATGGGATTCGAACCCATGAACCGCTTTTGGCGATTACACACTTTCCAGGCGTGCGCCTTCGACCAACTCGGCCATCTCTCCAACTTAACTAGCGAAATAGCGAAATAGCGAAATGGCGAAATAGCAAAATTGCTATTGCCAGGGTTCAATCTATTTTCAACTGGGGTGCAAAAGTAAGAAATTTTTCCCTATTCTCAAACGGTCATCTCACCCCGCAGTGACACTTGCAGAAAACGTTCCACCTCTTCCTTCGGGAAACCGCTTCCCAAAAGGTACATCAGCTTGGTAACGGCCGATTCGGTCGTAATATCATATCCGCCGATCACCCCGATCTTTCCCAGTTCAGCGCTGGTCTCATATTTCCCGATATCCACTTTGCCGCCTGCGCATTGTGTTACATTGAAAATAATAACTCCTTTTTCAACGGCTTGTTTCAGCAGGTCAAGGAACCAGGCAACTGTTGGCGCATTGCCTGCACCAAAAGTTTCCAGGATCACGGCTTTCAGTCCCGGTGTGATAAGCGTGTTCCGGACAATGTTCGTATTGATCCCGGGAAACAGTTTCAGGATAGCGATATTATCATCCAATCTTTTGTGAACTATCAGTTTCTTAAAATTGGGCTTGAGAATCAGATTTCCATAATAGCGGATATAAACCCCGACTTCTGCAAGAACATGATAATTTCCTGAAACAAAAGCGCCGAAATGTTCAGCATTGAATTTAGTGGTCCGGTTACCACGGTAAAGCTTATTATCAAAACAAATGGCCACTTCCGGCACTAACGGGGTTTCCTGTTCGTTGGCCGCAGCGATCTCTATGGAATTGATGAAATTCTCCCGCCCGTCGGTACGGACCATCCCCAGGGGAAGCTGGGAACCGGTAAAGATTACCGGTTTATTAAGATTTTCCAGCAAAAAGCTAAGTGCCGATGCCGTATAGGCCATAGTATCGGATCCATGCAATACGACAAACCCGTCGAAGGATTCATAATTCGCCTCTATGACTTTTGCCAGCTCAATCCAGAATGCAGGACTCATATTCGAAGAATCCAGCAATGGCTTGAATGTATAAAAATCGAGATGGGTTTTGAAATTCTCAAGCACCGGAATATACCGGTAAAGGTTCTTAAACGTCAAAGGTTTCAGAACACCGGATTTTGGATCCTGTACCATCCCGATGGTTCCACCGGTGTAAATGATCAGGATAGAGGTTTGGTCGCGCATGTTGGTTATTTCTTGTATTGATTTTTATATTGAAATGATGCTTGATCCTGGATGCTGGATACTTGTTGTGTGTGTAATGAGTTTTGTGAAGTTGGTGTGACCTTTCTAATTATCCAGCATCCAGTATCCAGAATCCAGCATCAGGTTAAACAAAGTTACTGCATTTTGTGTTGTTTTTTTTGCAACTTCTTCAATAGATACATGTTTAAGCTTTGCTATTTTTTCCGCGATGACCGGAATAAAAGCGCTTTCATTACGCTTCCCACGGTAAGGAGCAGGTGGAAGATAGGGAGCATCGGTCTCCAGCACAAGGTGCGTGAGTCCGGTGACCTCCACCACTTTCTGCAATCCAGAATTCTTATAAGTGATGATACCGCCAATACCCAGCATGAACCCCAGTTCCATTGCTTGTTGTGCCTGTTCAACCGATCCGCTGAAACAATGAAAAACACCTTTCAGTTCCGGGTTGTTTTTCTCACGGATCATCTTAATCGCAATGTCGAATGAATTCCGGGTATGGATGACAACCGGCAAATGATATTCGATTGCCAGGTCAAGCTGATAGTTGAAAGCGAAGTTTTGTTCATTTACAAATGTTTTGTCCCAGTACAGGTCAATACCGATCTCACCGATACCATAAAATTTTTCCCGGCCTTTTTCCAACATTTCTTTTACAAAATCAAGCTCTTCAAGGAAATTGGCCTTAATGGAAGTCGGGTGTAACCCGATCATGGGATAACAATGTTCACTATGACGGCCGGCTACCGACATCATTCTTTCATAATAACTTTTATCAATAGCAGGCAGAAAGAACCTGTCAACGCCTATATCAACAGCCCGTTGAATGACCGCATCCCGGTCGTGATCAAACTCCTCCACATAGAGATGGGTATGAGTATCAATAAAATTCATGATTCAGTACTAACGGTTAAGGATATTGATCATGGTATCCACGTCCTGTTCCTTCATACACCGGAAATGGCCTTTCGGACATTTTTCAAAACCGATCTTTGAACATGGGCGGCACGAAAGCTCTTTTACTTCAAATATCCCGGATATGGCCTTTTCTTTTCCATCAAGATATGGAGCCATCCCGAATTCGGGGATGGTATTTCCCCATATGGAGAGAATGGTCTTATCGAATGCGGCAGCAATGTGCATCAGGCCGGTATCATTGGTAATCACCTTGGCGGACTGCCGGATCAGCGAGGCGCTCTGGTTGATGGAAAGGCGGCCACAGGTATTAACCACAGAGGGTCCAGCAAGTTTTTCAACCCGTCTTCCTCTTTCTGCATCTTCTTCTCCACCTAATAAAACAACAGGTCGCGAAACATTCCGGCAAACTTCAACCACTTTGTCTTCCGGGAATATTTTCGTTGTGTGTTTACCGCCGATGACAAAAGCGATGAACCCTTGCCTGAAAGACTCAGGCAGTAAAGATAAATCAACCTCTTCTCCGGAGGGGATAAAATAATCAAGACCTTTCCGGTCGTTTACAATGTCTAAGGATTTTACCGCTGCGAAATAACGGTCAACAATATGGATTCGGGGAAGCCGGTCGATCCTGAAGTTGACGATCATCCACTTTTTCAGGTTCAGCTTTTGAAATGTCCCGTATGGTTTCCGGAGATGAAACAACACATATAAACTGCGGAAATTTTTGTGCAGGTCGACAATAAAATCAAACTTTTCGGCCTTGAGTAAAGGGAGAAGCTCTTTAAAGTTTTTCTCGTAAAGCCAGGTTCTTGTAAGGAAAGGATTTTCCTGCAGCAGGGATTGGTTTTGTTTTTTGGTAAGATAATGGATTTCCGCTTCAGGAAGCTGTGTTTTGAGGCAACGGATCACCGGGGTGGTAAGAACAATATCCCCAATGGAACTGAAGCGGATGATCAGGATCTTTTTCAACGGATAAACGGGTTATTCAACTTTTCGTACCCGATGGTTGTTTCCGGTCCATGGCCGGCATATACCATCGTATCATCAGGTAATGTAAATAATTTTTCGCG
>JBEKST010000135.1:0-7906 GCA_049516815.1 Bacteroidales bacterium
CCGAGCGTGTCGTTCGTTTTTATTTTCAGGAAAATATCCTCAATCCGAAGGAATGGAATGGATAAACGCTCGGAAAGCAAGTTTCCGATATAGGTTTTCCCGCTTCCTTTCAGGCCGATCAATATATAAATTGTTTTCAGTGGGATGATTTAATTTATACAGGATATAACAAACTAAGATTATCAGGCTTTGCAGAATGCCTGAAAAACCTGAAATATCAGGAAATTCGCTGCTGATTGATCCTTGATCTGATAGCCAGTTGACATTTTGGGCTACTTTTTAAAATCAGGATAGCTTCTTTTTTTTAAAACTCGAAAAATTACAAATTTCGCTCATCAGTTGGGTGCGTTCCTAAAATCTCATTTTCTCTGGCTCATAAAGTCATTGTAGATATTGATGATCTCCTCGAGGTCTTCGGTTTTCAATAGTTTTTTGTTGATCTTATCCACTAGATCTTTATCCTCCGACAAATACAAGGTAGCCGCTCTTTTCAGGGCTGCGTTAAAACCGATTGCAAGCGTATGAGAAGGAACATGGGCAAAGTAGACCGCTGATTTTTCGTTCTTTTTTCTCAGCATGTAAGTATATACGATGCCGGAGCCCTGGGTAGTGTAACTAACATCGGTTGCGTTTCCGTTCCTGTCTATGATAAAGGTTTCATACCATAAATACAGGGTTGCATAACCCTTGATGGTAACATAGAACCACATTGCTTTCTTTGGATTTCCGCCCTTTTTGTAATACCAGGGCAGGTGTTCGAAATAGTGAGTGATTCCCTTTCTCGGGGTGATGGAAATGGAATCAAGCGATGCGCTCGGTACTTTTTCTTTTTTCGCTGTTTTGGTTGCCCGGATGATGATCGTTCCTTGTTTTGTGTGCTTGGGTGCGGACACAAACACCTCCCTGACCTTCCCGTTTTTGTAGTGCAATGTACCGGGGAAGAAACCTTCTCTCGGAAGCATGAAGTCCTGGGCTGGCAGGCACGCAGCAGACATAAGGAAAACGATGGACAAGCTTAATTTCAGTTTCATGGGGTTGAGGATTTAGTTGATTATAGCGTGAGTTGAATTGAATTTTCAGCAATTTATCACCATGATCAAGGTAAGACAAAATATCCCTTGAATGCTTCCCGGAACCGTTTCCTCAGCAATTCTTCTTTCAACGGATGTTCAGGCTTGCCTGATGCCCCGAAGAAAGCCACCTCGTGTTCCTTTGCATCAAAAATGATTTCAAACAGGGATGAGTTCAGCGGCACCGGCTTTTCATAATCCCAGCCATTCGTTAAAAAAGCTATTGCCTTGCTTTTCGCATATTCCTTCCCGTAATTCCCCCGCACACGGGTAAAGCCGATGCTCACGGTGCAGAGTCCGAAGCGTTTCCCCCGGGACGCCAGGATGGAATCGATGACCGGGGTTGGCTTCAGGCAATAGAGGTTACCGTACCGGATTACCGGGTTGATGACGGATTCCAGCTCACGGATCACCTTATGCCGTATGCCAGTATCCTGGAAGGAAATAGTTCCGCTGAGATGAAGCTCCTGCCTGTATTCGGTAAGAAGTTTTGAAAGTAAATGCCTGCTGATCCATGACATCGAATCATTAAGCACAGCTTCGTTGCTCGTTTCGATATAACTGATGAAGGCAAAGGGCTCGAAGAATTGAAGGTTGGTGATTTCTTCCGGGTTTACCTTTGATTTCAGGGGTTTTGACTTCGCAAATGCCGGGAAGGCAACACCAGATAGAAGAATGAGTAATGCCAGGAGAGTAAGTTTTTTCATGATGGGGAGATGAGTGGCTGGAACCTGACCGAAAGTTGCAAAAAAAAATCCAGAAAAAGGATGAAATCAGAAATATTTTTTCATCCTGCCGGGATTTATTGATTGAAGCTTTTATTTTTGAAATTCTGCAATATTCTGAACGGAATTATAAATTCTGCTCAGCTGGGTTATGGGTGGTTAATTCAAATTATTCCCTTTGTGTGCCTTAGTAAAAACTTTTGGCGTCTTGTGGTCAAAAAAAGGCAAAATGCGGAAGATGGAGATCAGAGGGCGAAAGACAGAAGTTGGAAATCAGAGAATAGAGGATCGAGGATGGAAGATTGAGAACAACGAACAGCGAACAACAAAAAAATTCTCAAAAAAATCTCAACTGAATAAAATTTGTATTACTTTTGCCCAACTGGTTAAACTATCTGGTTAAACCTAATGGTTAAAAAAGCATTAACCACCGAAGAAAAGATCCTGGAAGCTGCGAAGAAAGTCTTTCATCGAAAGGGATTTGAAGGCGCACGCATGCAGGAGATCGCCGATGAAGCCGGGATCAACAAAGCCTTGTTGCATTATTATTTCCGGACTAAAGAAAACCTGTTCGATGACGTTTTTAAGGCTGCATTCCGGGAAATCTTCCCAAAATTATTTATGACCGTTGACGCCGATGTTCCACTGGAAGAAAAACTGAAAAACCTGATCAATGAATACATCAGTTTTCTTCAGAAGAATTCTTATATCCCGGGCTTTATCCTGGCAGAAATGAACCAGAACCCCGGAAAGATTATTGAAGTCTTCAAATCTACCCCAGTATCACCTTACATGTTATTTGAACGAATGAGAAAAACCGTACAAGATGAGAAACTTGAAAAAACGGATTTCCGCGAACTTTTTATCAATATCCTTGCCTTGTGCATCTTCCCGATCGTTGCCAGACCGATGTTACAGCACATTCTTAAATTCTCGGATAAAGAATATGACCTATTTATTGAGAAAAGAAAAAAAGAACTTCCTGTATTTATCATGAACGCAATCAGAAAAAAATGAAGAAAATCGCATTCCTGCTGGGATCGTTGATCATACAGTCTATCGTTTACGGGCAATCGGATACAGTGACCCTTTACGATTGTTACAGGCAGGCAGAAAAAACATATCCCCTGGCACGCCAGTCCGGGATGCTGGAAAAGTCCAATGAGCTGAAGATAAAAAACCTTAATAAAAACTACTTGCCTCAACTAAATCTGAATGGCAACGCCACTCTTCAGAGTGATGTAACAGAGCTAAAATTGAACCTGCCGGCACAGTTTTCTTTCATCCAGTTCCCACAAATCAGCAAGGATATGTACAAAGTCACTGTGGATGTGAACCAATCAATCTACGACGGGAATGTGACAGGGTACCAGAAAAAACTGGAAACTTTCAACATGCAATCGGATCAGGAAAGCATCCGGGTGGAACTATACAAGCTGAAAGACCGGATCAACCAAACCTATTTCAGCATTTTTATGCTCCAGCAAAATGAAGTGTTATTGAACAGCAACAAAAATCAGCTGGAATCAAAACTCAAGGAAATTCAGTCGGCTGTCACCAATGGCGCTATGCTCTCCTCCAATGCGGATGCCATGCAGGCAGAGCTGATGAAGATCGACCAGCAACTGATTGAGACCCACACCGACCAGATTACTGCTTTCCGGGTGCTCTCCGAACTGACTTCTTCCACGATTCCTGAAAATTCAAAATTAGTACTTCCCCAGGTTCAGATCAGTTCGACGGCATTCGAAGATAAACGACCCGAATTGCAGTTATACGATATCATGCAAAAAAAGACCGGAATCATGAAAGACATGGTGAATACACGCTGGAACCCGAAACTCTATGCCTTTGGCCAGGCCGGGTATGGAAGGCCAGGACTGAACATGCTTTCGAACGATTTTACCCCCTGGTGGCTCATCGGCGCAAAACTGACCTGGAACATCTGGAACTGGAACCTCAGTAAAAATGAAAAGAAGATCTACGATATCCAGAACGACATCATCGGAACACAAAAAGAAACCTTTGAAAAAAATGTAAAGATCGAAGCAACAAGTAACCTGGCAGAAATTGAAAAACTAAGCGAACTTCTTCAAAAAGACGAGGAGATTATTACATTGAGAACCCGGATCACACATACGGCATCCTCACAACTTGACAACGGCGTAATCACCTCGAGCGATTACATCGCGCGCCTCAACGAGGAAACGCTGGCAAAACTGGCTCTCGAACTGCACCGGATCCAATTAGTGAAAGCAAAGATCGCTTACCTGTTTACATTGGGAAAACTATAGTATGAATAGTATAATACTTTTTTCACCGCTAAGTTCTCTCCTGATGTTTTATTCAGGAAAATCAAACAAGATAACAAAGATTTACCATCTATGTTCTTTCTTTTGCTACCACCAAAAGAAAGAACCAAAGAAAAATCACCGCTGCATGAAAATTGCTAAAAATCTTCGGCATTCGCTAAACTGCGGAAACTCGTCGCTACGCTCCTCAAACAGTCCGCAGTTCTTAACGCTCATTCCTCGATTTTCTTTACGCAATTTTCATGAGGCGGTTAATAATTTCTTCTAATAAAGGATAGATGAAAAAAAATAATACAGTCGCCGCATAAGCAGCCTTGGCTGGTGCCATCGAACGAAGTGAGGTTGCGCCAGGCGCAGTCCCGAGTACTCGGGATTGCGGTGACGAGGCCTGCCCGGCCTGAGGGCAAAATTAGAATACAGAAAAGAATAAAAAGCAAAAAAATAAAACCATGAAAAAAGTACTCTTAATCGTTCTTCCCGTTTATCTCCTGATTTTCTCCTGTAGCGGGGATAAAGATAAACCTGATGCCTATGGAACATTTGAAGCTACCGAGGTCACAGTTTCTTCCCAGGCCAATGGGAAAATCCTTTTCCTGAAAGTGGAAGAAGGCCAGGTGCTCGATTCGAACGTCCTGGTGGGCATTGTAGACACCCTCGATTTGGACCTGAGAAAAAGCCAGGCGCGCGAACAGCAACTTGCCACCTCAACGAGAAAAGACGACCTGGCAGCACAGATCGCAGTCCAGGAACAGAATAAAACTAATATCCTGGTGGAAAAGGCACGGATTGAACGCCTACTGAAAGACGGAGCAGCTACAACGAAACAGATGGACGACATCATGGCCAGCCTCAACCTCGCCGACAAACAAATCGCCTCGGTAAAATCACAATACGCCAGCCTGGATGCCCAGGTGTCTACCTTTAACAAGCAGATCGACCAGATTAACAATTCGATTGCCGATGCTCGCATTATAAATCCGATAAAAGGAACAGTACTTACAAAATATACAGAACCAAATGAAGTGACAACATTTGGCAAGCCGGTTTACAAGATCGCTGATCTCACCAGCCTCGACCTTCGTGTATATGTGAGCGGGGCCCAGTTGCCGTATATCAAAATCGGACAGACAGTGGAAGTTCGTTATGATAAAGATGAAAAGACCAACAATTCTGTTAAAGGAGTAGTTACCTGGATTTCTGAAACAGCTGAATTCACGCCCAAAACGATCCAAACCAAGGATGAAAGAGTGAACCTCGTTTATGCTGCAAAGGTAAGGGTAAAGAACGACGGAACGCTGAAAATCGGGATGCCGGGCGAGATCCGGTTCATGCCTTCAAAGTGACATTGTATTAACCAAAAACCAATAATCATGAAAAAGATCGGAACATTCACATTTGCATTGTTTGCGCTTTTCACGCTGCTGGGCGGTAAAACATTTGCCCAGAAACACAAAGCCGGCGATATCGCCGGGATCTGGTACAACGAGGAAAAAACCAGCAAAGTCCAGATTTACCAGGAAGAAAATAAATTCTTTGCCAAGATCGTCTGGCTGAAAGAACAAAACGACAAGGTCACGGGCAAACCCCGGGTGGATAACCTGAACCCGGATGTAAAGCTGCAGAAGACCCCTTTGCTGGGACTCGTCATCCTGAAAAATTTCGTTTTCAATGGAACAGATGAATGGAACGGCGGAACCATCTATGACCCGAAAAACGGGAAAACTTACAGCAGCAAGATCCATTTTGGCGACTCTCCCAACCTGCTGAAGATCCGTGGGTATGTCGGCATCTCGTTGCTGGGAAGAAATACCTACTGGACTAAAACGATACTACTTCAATAGTGAGATGTGAGATGTGGGATGTGGGATGTGGGATGTGGGATGTGAGAAGAGAAATGCAAAGAGTGAATAGCAAATAACATGGAAAAACCTTCTATCATCGTCAGGAACATAAGCCGGGATTACGGATCCGTGAAAGCTCTTAATGACGTTTCGTTTGAGGTGCCGAAAGGAGAACTATTTGGTTTTATTGGGCCAGATGGCGCGGGGAAAACCACACTGTTTCGAATTCTTGCCACTTTAGTGCTACCGGAAAAAGGAACAGCTTCTGTGGAAGGATTCGATGTGGTAAAAGACTTTAAGAAAATCCGGAAGTTATTAGGTTATATGCCGGGACGGTTTTCCCTTTACATGGATCTAAGCGTGGAGGAAAACCTGTCTTTTTATGCAACGATCTTCGGTACAACGATCAAAGAGAATTACGACCTGATCAAGGACATCTACCGCCAGATTGAACCGTTCAAAACCCGGAGAGCCGGGAAGCTGTCGGGCGGAATGAAGCAAAAACTGGCGCTTTGCTGTGCACTGATCCATAAACCTGCCGTTATTTTCCTGGATGAACCCACTACCGGCGTAGATGCCGTATCACGCATGGAATTCTGGGAAATGCTTCGCAGGCTGAAGGAAAGCAATATCACAATCATGGTGTCCACGCCATACATGGATGAAGCCAGTCTGTGCGACCGCGTGGCACTCATCCAGAACGGGAAGATCATGAAAATCAGCCGGCCGGAAGAAATTGTTTCCGACTACCGCTATCGACTCTGGGCCGTGCGGTCAGGTAGGTTTTTTGAATTACTGTCGGATCTCCATGCATACCCTGAAGTACATAGTGTGCATGCATTCGGGCAAGCTGCACATGTGGCTTTCGATAAGTCAAGCCTGTCAATGGATGATTTTCGCAAATATCTTTTCAACACCGGACATGCGGATGTTGTGATAAAAGAGATCAAACCGACGATTGAAGATTGCTTTATGGAACTAATGATTCAGTGAATATCGAATATTGGAAAAAGAATACTGAATATTAATCTTATTTCAAAAATCGTTGATCAATATTCGAGTATTCTGGAGGGCTTTAAATTGATCAATCGAATATCGAACAACGAATTTTGAATTGTGAACGAAAATATCATAACAGTTAAAAATCTCGTCAAAAAATTCGGGCATTTTGTGGCGAATGACCATTTGAATTTTGAGGTCAGAAAAGGCGAGATCTTCGGGTTTCTTGGGGCGAACGGAGCGGGAAAAACTACTGCGATCCGCATCCTGTGCGGGTTGTCGTATCCCACATCCGGGGAAGTGAAGGTAGGCGGCTTTGATATTTACAACCAGCGCAATCAGATCAAGCGGAACATTGGCTACATGAGCCAGAAATTTTCATTGTACGACGACCTCACCGTTTACGAGAATATTCGCTTTTATGCCGGGATCTATGGACTTGGCAGAAAAGAAATCACCACAAAGGCCGCGATGCTGATTAAACGGCTCAACCTGAAAGCTGCAAGGGACAAGCTGATCCGGGATATCCCGCAGGGTTGGAAACAAAAACTGTCGTTCTCCGTGGCCATCATCCATGATCCCAAGATCGTCTTCCTGGATGAACCCACCGGGGGCGTTGACCCTATCACGCGCCGGCAGTTCTGGAACCTGATCTTCGAGGCAGCAAGGGATGGCATAACGGTATTTGTCACAACGCACTATATGGATGAAGCAGAATACTGCGACCGTGTTACGATCATGGTCGACGGAAAGATCGCCGCGCTGAATACTCCTTCGGCATTAAAGAAAACATATGATGCAGATAATATGAATGACGTATTTCTGAAGCTCGCAAGATCCAAACCGGTAGCCTGAAACGAAATGAAAATGATAAGATTTCTCGAAAAGATAAAACCAGGAGTAAAAAAAAGAACCCTCCTGCTGATTGCAGGGTGTGCATGGAGCATCGCCGGCGGGAT
>JBEKST010000136.1:0-7865 GCA_049516815.1 Bacteroidales bacterium
CTTTGCTCGCGGGTTTATTGTCGAAAAAAATGACATTTGCCTTTACTCCCTGGGCGTAAAAAATACCTGTTGGCAAACGTAATATAGTATGCAGTTCGGTTGTTTCCAGCAATTTTTTACGGACGGTTTCACCAGCGCCGCCTTCAAACAATACGTTATCTGGAACAACAACAGCTGCAACACCTGTTGTTTTAAGCATCGACCGGATATGCTGAACAAAATTCAATTGCTTGTTGCTGGTGGTTGCCCAGAAATCCTGTCGGTTGTAAGTCAAATCTTCTTTCTCCTGTTCGCCTTCATCGTTGGTAAATGTCTGGCTGCTCTTTTTGCCGAATGGGGGATTGGCCATAACATAATCGTATGTCACTGGTGAAGCTGCTATTAGCGCATCAGCGGGGGAAATGAAATTATCGCTGTCGATGTCGCCGATATTATGCAGGAACATGTTCATCAAAGCTAATCTCCTTGTTCCTGCCACAATTTCATTTCCGAAGAAGGTCTGGAGTTTTATGAACTTGTTTTGATCTTTATCTAATTTGTTATTCGAAACCAGGTAATCATAAGCTGCCAGGAAGAAACCACCTGTTCCGCAGGCAGGGTCGGCAATGGTTTTCATCGGCTTTGGTTGAACACATTCCACCATGGCCCTGATCAACGCCCGTGGTGTGAAATACTGACCTGCACCGCTTTTTACGTCTTCGGCATTTTTCTCAAGCAGGCCTTCGTAAATATCGCCTTTCACATCGGCGCCCATCACCAGCCAGTTCTCGCTGTCGATCATATCGATCACCTTCGCCAGCATAGCCGGGTCCTGGATCTTGTTCTGGCTCTTAGTAAATATCTGGCCTAAAATTCCTTTTTGTGTGCTTAACTGCCGGAGCAATGTAACATAATGTAACTCCAGCTCGGCACCTTTCTTTGCGGTGAGGCTTTCCCAGTTGTAATCCTTTGGAATGTTCAATATACGATTGTATGGCGGCTTGCTATACTCATCAGCCATCTTCAAAAACAGCAGATAGGTTAGTTGCTCTAGATAATCTCCATAGCCGACACCTACATCACGGAGAGGATTGCAGAAAGACCAGACTTTGGAAATAATTGCGTTAGTTGTCATAAATTAAGATTGATTATCATTCATCATTCATCAGTATCTTTCGTATACCAAGAATGTAATTCTTTGTTTCTTCGCGGAATTCCTGCAGGTCCACTTCAGATATAACCTTATTCGCCAATAATCCCTGGATAATCAGCATATAGGCTGATCCTCTTATATCATCGTACATTCTTGCGATGTATTTGTCATTTTCTTTCACCTTCCGGTATAATTCATGGTATGCTTCTTTATTTGTCAAATCTTTCGATTTCCATCTCAGGATAATTTTTTCAAGATCAAGAATACTTGATTCATAATCACGTTGAAGCCCTGTTTCAATAACCTTCCTGGCTATCTTTTTCTCGCTTTTGGAAAACTCATAACTCATAGTACCTTAGTTTTGATAAAGTTCATTTATGATTCAAAGTTCATCATCCCTTATTTATTTTTCAGGCAGCATTTCTTGTATTTCTTACCACTTTCCGGGCATCTTTCATTATTGTTTCCCATCTTGCCATTGAATCAACAAGATTTTGCAGATTAATAAGAGGAATTTTCCCCATTCCTGATTTTTTTCCCATGCTGTTTTATAATCATCTAATCATTCATCATTCAAACCAGCCTTCCTTCAAACGCCTTCTTCAAAATCTATAATCATTTCATCCCTTCGGGATTCATTATAAGCCTCCCCTCAAACGCCATCTTCAATATACTCTGCCTTAATGTTTCTGCTTGTTGCAAACCTTGATTAATGGTTTCTTCTGTTTTATCGCAAACGATTATTGTTTTATTTCCTTTCTTAATCCCAAAGGGATGAAATGATTATAGCATTATCGATGGAATCAAAATCCCAACCCCGAAGGGGTGAAATAATTATTCTGACCATTCAAATAAATATTTTTCTTCGTAATCAATCTGAAATTTCCGGAGGAAGTCAAGATATTCTTCTTTGAATGTTCTCCTGTGATGATGCTTTTCCTGGTTCAATATATACTTATAAACATTATCGAGATGAGAATGAGAATAAGTAAATGCACCATATCCTTCCTGCCAGGCAAATTTCCCTTTTACAAGCTTCTTATCATTAATGAATTTAGTTGTGTTGTTTTTAATATCTCGCACCAAATCCGATAAAGCCATTGCCGGTTTCAGCCCGATAAATAAATGAACATGATCGGCAACGCCATTAACAATAATCGCTTTTTGATTTTTCGCGTGAATGATACCGGCCATATATTTGAACACCTCGTCTCTCCATGGCTTCTGTAAAAGGTTTTCTTTGCCTTTGACTGCAAAAACAACCTGGATGTATAGTTGGGTAAAGGTTCCTGCCATAATTTATTTCACCCCTTCGGGGTTTTGGTTTGTTGTTGTTTTTTCATTGCTATAATCATTTCATCCCTTCGGGATTCATTATTAACCTTCCTTCAAATGCCTTCTTCAATATGCTATAATCATTTCATCCCTTCGGGATTCATTATTAGCCTTCCTTCAAACGCCCTCTTCAAAATGCTATAATCATTTCATCCCTTCGGGATTCATTATTAGCCTTCCTTCAAACGCCTTCTTCAAAATCTATAATCATTTCATCCCTTCGGGATTCATTATTAGCCTCCCTTCAAACGCCCTCTTCAAAATGCTATAATCATTTCATCCCTTCGGGATTCATAATTAGCCTCCCTTCAAACGCCTTCTTTAAAATCTATAATCATTTCATCCCTTCGGGATTCATTATTAGCCTCCCCTCAAACGCCTTCTTTAAAATGCTTTGCCTTAATGTTTCCGCTTGTTGCAAACTCTGATTAATGGTCTCTTCTATTTTATCGCAAATCGTGAACTTGCTTTCTAATTCGTCAACAATGCGTTGTTGTTCAGTGATTGGTGGAAGTGGGAAAACAAAACTTTTTATAGAAGCAATTCCAACATTGGCTTGCGTAGTTTCTACCGTATATTTTCTAATTTCTTCCGTTACTGTCGATGAAAGTGAATATAAGTAAACATACTTTGATAAAACCAAACTATGATTAGGTTTAATAACTGCACAAGAATATGAAACCAGAAATTCTTTATCAAAATCAACAAGAATATTTTTACCAATTGTCCCATATCGAGGAAAAATAATATCACCTTTTTCAGGTTTTATTTTTCTAGAAAGATTCAAGTAATCTTCTTCAGATATATATTTTGTATTATTAAATGATATTTTCAAATCGTCAGTGAAATCTTTCGTTGATACATATGGATACCCAGATGAGTGTTGTTTAGGCATCTTATGGTCAATATCCCCAATCTTTGCACAAACATCCCCTAACTTCACCCACTTCCACCCCTCCGGCAATTCACCATCTTTCGTGCCGGTGGTTTCGACATGCTCAACCACTGGTGCTGCCGTACCCTGAGCCTTTCGAAGGGTACGTCCTGCCGATGTCAGTTTCCCTTCAAAAGCCGCCTTTAACAAACTCTGGCGGTAAATTTTTAATTGTTGTTGTGCGGTTTGCAATTGTTGTTTACCGTTTTCTAAATCGCTAAGAAGTTCTTCTATTTTGGAGACGATGGCGAGTTGTTCGGTGAGAGGGGGAAGAGGAATTTCTAAGTTTTTCAAAATACCTTGATTAATATTTGGCTGTGCTCCACCAATGCTCTGTTTTATTAGACTTGGCTTTTTATAAAACAGAAAATGAAAAAGGTAATTTGAATCTACATTTTCATTTTTTAAAATGCCACATACTGCTTGATTAGTTGCGGCATCAATTCCAAGAAATGCAAGTTTTCCAATTGTGGCACCATACAAAGCAATTAACAAAGTCCCTTTTGGAAATATTTTTGCACTTGAATTTCCAAGAGCTTCTTCTGTTATTTTTTCTTCTGTTTCAAGAATCAAACCTTTATTCAGTTCACCAGACTTTACCCAAGGAATATTCCCTTTATAATATTTACTTTGGCTTCTGCTTGGGGTACCACCACTTGTTGTTAAACATACCTCTCCCAACTTTTTTACCTGCCAATGCTTTGGTATGTTATTATTTTCAGGCATTTATAGACTTTCAATAATTACTGGCATTTCCTTATACACATTCCCTTCCAGCAGTTTTCCTGCTTTCTTTTTATTTGTTCCACCCCATTGTTTAAAATAAAAAGCAACATTTGCCTTCTGACATTGCTCTTTGATATCAATAACCCATTCTTCTGTTATTGGCCGTGGTGTTCTTCCGCTTTCGCCGCCTACGATTACCCAATCAATGCCTTGTAAATTTAATTCAGGTAAAAAACTTAATAAGGGTTCACAGGAAAGGAACTTCACTCTTGCACATGTTTGCCTAAGTAAATCTATGCGTTTTGTAACACTACTATTTTCAACTGTAACACCCATCCACAGGTTATGCGGCCAGTTAAGCCAGCCTTCGCTGTCATAGTATCGTAAAATATAAGCACGTTTGGTCAGAGCTTGAAATACATGCTGAGGGTTTTCTTTTATTACCCGGAAGATCCGTTGAATAAATTCAACCGGTACATCTTTATGAAACAGGTCACTCATTGAGTTAACAAAAACCATTTTCCCTTTTTTCCAGGTATAAGGTTCATTTAATACTTCAGGATGTAATGTAAGTTCAAAGCCATTTTTATATTTTTCCTGTCCCATGGCTTTCAGTCGCCTGGCCATCACCTCGGCATAGCAAAACTTACAACCCGTTGAGATTTTCGTGCAGCCTGTTATTGGATTCCATGTGCTTTCTGTCCATTCTATTTTTGTGCTTGCCATTGCTATACACTTTTAATAATTTGTTTTGCAATTTTTAAGGCACTTTCATTGTTGGATGCAAAAACAAAATGGAAAATCGGAACACCTTTTGAGTTTTCGAGTCTTAGTGGTTTTTCTGTAACAAATTTCCAGATTGTTTTTAGTCGTTGTGCATATAAAGAGGCAATTTTTTCTATTGGATGATTTACTTTTTTAATTATTTCCTTTTCACCAAATAATGTCGATTGAGTTTCTTTTTGGTAAAAAAACCGTATTATTTCATCTTCGTCCATACCAAAAAAAGACTGCAGTTTTTGTGAATGTTTCAAATTACAGGATCTGTCGAGTAATCTGTTTACAATGACCCCGGTAGGAATCAGAATCCAGATATCTGTTCTTGTATTTCTTAACGATTGAATAGCTCCCCAATTAATTTGCATGCCGAAAGGATCAAGAAAAACCAATGAAGCATAACTATTTTTCCTTTCATTCATTGCTTTAGACAACTCTAATAGCCATTTGTTACAATCACCTGAACGATATTGAAATGCATGATCTTTTGTTGTTTGTAGTTCTGAAAGTTTGGCTTCTAATTTTCTTAATGATTCGTCTTTTATATCGATGAAATAATGATAATCAAAAGAAAGATTATTTGGTAACATTAAAACTCTTTCAGCTGCACCTGTATATAATTTCTCATCCTCTTCTGTAAGTTTTAACTGTTTATACAATACAGTATTACTTTTAGCTTTTCTGTTACCAATTCCTGCAAAGCCATCAAAATAAATTGTTTTCCAATAGGGATTTTTTTTCATAATAGCCATGTATGCTGTCACATATTTAGCAAAAGCATCAAGTTTTTTTTCAGTCCATTGACCTCCCCATTCAGGTTGAGATTCTTCTAGAATATTTCCAGGAAAATCCTCCATTGAATTATGCTGCTAAAACTTCATTTAATTCATTGATAATCTCCTCCGTCTGTACACCGAAAAGCTGCCACATCCTTCCTAATCCGCCGTGTGCATTAAAGGGATTTAAATCAAAATCCTCTTTCTCAATATGAAAACTGTTCACCACATATTCTTTAATCATCCGCAGCCACTGCATTTGTTCTTCGTTAAACTTGATGGCGCCGGCTTGCTTTTTAAAAACCCATTCCTGGAAATTCTTATCCACAGTTTTGTCGTAGGCCGTTAATGTGTTATCCAATCCGCTCACCTTACGAATGAGCGAAACAATGGCGGTGAGTTCATTCCGCGGTGAGCCATTACATTGTTCCAGGGCTTCGTATGCACGCCATACATTCATGGGCACAAGCGAAGGTTTGTCGATTTGCAGTTTTTCCAGCACATCCTTTATCATCGTGTAGGTGAGCTCACGCCTGCGGAAAGGCTGGTTGTAAAAGATCTGCAACGCCAACAGTTCATCCTTGTGCTGCAGCATCCAGTCTGTAAAACCTTTTACCAGTTCATTTGCCTTGTCCTTGTTGTCTTTATCCCAGCCTGCCTTCAGCACTTCATCGGGGTTGGCCTGGTCAATGCGCTGCTCATGCGCCTTGCGCACATTCTCAATGAATTCATTCAATTCGCCTGTAAATACTTTGGTGGCTTCATTCAGCAATGAAGAATGAAGAATTAAAAATGAAGAATGTTTTTTATCAGGACTTTCACCCGGCAATTCATTTTCAACTTTCGATTGCAAATCTTCAATGATATCAGGGTTAAAGGCGTTCAACAACTCTTTCACTACCTGCGAAATACTTTTACCGTTGGTCTTTTCAGCAAATATCTTTTTTTCTTTCTCAGTAATCTGTTTATCAAGTCGGGTCAAACGGTTAGCCAGGGAGGTGAACAATTCTTCATCTCTTGCGCCCACTGCAACAGCCTGCAGCAATTCTTTCAGGGGAACTCCCGGCTTTTTCTCCAATGGGCGGCTGTCGGTTTTCAGACTTTTGGTAACACCAATGGCATCAACAATTACAAAATGATCTTTGGTGAACTGGGCAGCAGGTGTAACTTTTCTCAGGTCATCCAGCAAAATTGTGCGGGTTCCCCGGCCCTTCATTTGCTCGAAATAATTCTTACTTTTCACATCCCTCATAAAAAGCAAACATTCCAGCGGTTTTACATCTGTACCCGTGGCGATCATATCCACCGTTACGGCGATTCGTGGATGATAGCTGTTGCGGAACTGTGCCAGTGTGCTTTTAGGATCTTCTCCTTTTTCTAAAATATTGTCATTTACATCCTTCCGGTCTTTATCCGAATTGTACGTTATCTTTTTGCAAAAACGGTTTTCTTCTGCAAATTCTTCTCTTACAATTTGAATAATGTCATCAGCATGGCTGTCGGTTTTGGCAAAGATCAATGTTTTCGGAACCTCAAAATTTCCATTCTTATCATATCTTTCCGGAAAAATCTTCGGCAAATTTTCTTTGAATGTCCGTATTATAGTCCTTATCTGATTTGGGTTAACCACATCTTTATCCAACTGCAGTGCAGAATAGGGTTCATCTTCGTCCTGCAATTCCATTCGTTTTCTTCGGCTCAATCGTTCCCGGTGCTCGATGTATTCTCCTTTCCAAAGCGTCGCGCCTTTTTGTGTCACTTTGGTATCAATAATAAAAACATCATAACCTACATTTACACCATCGGCAACAGCCATTTCGTGGGAATATTCACTCACCAGGTTCTGGTCGAAATAACCAATAGTCCGTTTGTCAGGTGTTGCCGTCAGGCCGATTTCAAATGCATCGTAATATTCCAGCACCTGTTTCCATAAATTATAGATGCTCCGGTGGCACTCGTCAATAACAATAAAGTCAAAAAACTCAACCGGCATTTTCGGATCGTATTCAACCGGCGGTATTTCTTTGGGTTGGAATTTCCTTTCGTTCGGATTTTCTTCTTCTGCTGATTCGTCTAATTCTGTTCCTTTCAAAATAGAATACAAACGCTGGATGGTGCTGATGCAAACCTGGCTGTCGGTGGCCCCCGCCCAGAAGCTGATCCCCTGGGCGTTGTCGTGGATCAC
>JBEKST010000137.1:0-7849 GCA_049516815.1 Bacteroidales bacterium
GTCATCGGGGATGTTGTTTTTTTTCAGGATTGGCTCAATCACGGGGAACCACCTGGCTGCCCGCTTGAACATCAGGATCGTAGATGAATGCATGAAGGTGTTCAACATGATCTCACGATCTATGCTTTCCCTTACATAAAACAGGTCAAGCGGGACCTTCTCCCCGGCAAAATCCATTTTATCCGGTATTTCAGGCGCATAAATTCGGTAATGCAGGGAGAACTGGTTCCGGTAATCCTTCTCCTGGTTCCTGACTTCTTTTACAGCATAGATACAGGTACCGCAAACCAGGATAACGGCGGAACTTAGTAAGATATATTTGAGTGTTATCTTCATCTTGAAACGTAATTAAATTTTATCAACATATTTTGTACTGATCCTGGATCCTGGATGCTGGATACTGGATTTTCGCTACCTGCCTACCGGCAGGCAGGTTTCGCTATTTCGCCATTTCGCTGTTTTAGAAAGGGCTCACAAAGTCACGGAATCTGCCGGCGGTTTTATCTTTTTCCGAAACGAAAGGTTGTTCTATTCCCCACTTGATCCTGAGATCGGTATCATTCCAGAAAATTCCTCTTTCGGATTTCTTGTGGTACACCTGTGTACATTTATAGAAGAAAACAGTATTTTCCTCAAGTGTAAGGAACCCATGCGCAAATCCCACCGGGATCCAGTACATCCATTTGTTTTTTTCAGAAAGTTCGATCGATGCCCATTGTCCATAAGTCGGCGATGAGTTCCGAAGGTCGACCGCCACATCCAGAACTGCTCCTTTTATCACACGCACCAGCTTACCCTGCTCATAGGGAGGAACCTGGAAATGTAATCCACGCAACACATCTTTCCCCGACTTCGATTCATTGTCCTGCATAAACCTCACGTCAATTCCCAGTTGCCTGAATCTCTCTTCATTGTACGACTCGAAAAAATAACCCCTTTCATCTTCAAAGATATCGGGTTTAATAGCTAAAAGTCCTTCGATAAGGTTTCTTTCAATCAGCATTTTTTATCTGTATTTATTGTTCAAATTCATAATTCAATGATCATTTTTAATGTTTCATTACAGATCAACGCATTCTCCGTATGCCTGTGCTACGGCTTCCATGATGGCTTCCGACATGGTCGGGTGCGGGTGCACGGCATCAATGATTTCCTTACCGGTGGTTTCCAATTTTCGTGCAACCACGACTTCTGCTATCAGTTCGGTAACATTATCACCGATCATGTGTGCACCCAGCCATTCGCCGTATTTTGCATCGAAGATAACCTTGATCATTCCTTCCCGGTTGCCGGCTGCTGTAGCCTTTCCTGAGGCTGTAAAAGGAAACTTCCCGACAAGGATATCAAATCCCGCTTCTTTTGCTGCTTTTTCCGACATCCCGACCGAGGCTATCTCGGGCTGGGTATAGGTACATGCAGGGATATTATTGTAATCCATCGGTTCCACCTCTTTACCGGCGATTTTTCCCACGCAGATAATGCCTTCCCGAGAGGCAACATGAGCGAATGCCGGGCCTTTCACAATATCGCCGATAGCATAATACCCCGGAACGCTGGTCCGGTAGAATTCATCCACAACAACTTTATTGTTTTCTGTTTTGATACCTGTTTCTTCCAGCCCTATTCCTTCGAGATTGGAAGCTATCCCCACTGCCGATAAAACGATTTCTACCTCGATGATCTCTTCTCCTTTTTTCGTTTTTATTCTCACCTTGCAGGTATCCCCGGTGGTATCAACAGATTCAACGGAGGACCCGGTCATTATTTTCATGCCGGTTTTTTTAAAGGAACGTTCCAGGGTCTTTGAAATCTCTTCATCTTCCAGGGGAACGATATTAGGTAGTATTTCGATCAGGGTTATTTTTGTCCCAAGTGAATGAAAGAAAAATGCAAACTCAGAACCAATAGCACCTGAGCCAATCACCACCATCGATTTCGGTAGTGAAGACAATGTCATGGCTTCACGGTAGCCGATGATCTTTTTGCCGTCTGGTTTCAGATTGGGAAGCTCACGCGATCGTGCGCCAGTGGCAATGATGATATGGTTGGCTGAATATTCTGTGATCTTCCCCGAATTATCAGTTACTTCCACGATCTTTCCGGGTAGTATCTTCCCGGTTCCCTGGATATGGTCAATTTTATTTTTCTTGAAAAGAAACTGAACGCCTTTGCTCATCTGATCAGCCACGGCCCTGCTGCGTTTAACGATAGCTTCAAAATCGGGTTTTGCATCTCCTGCTGATATGCCATATTCTGATGCATGCTGGATATAATGAAAGACCTGTGCGCTTTTCAGCAAAGCTTTGGTGGGGATACAACCCCAGTTCAGGCAAATTCCGCCGAGTTCAGCTCTTTCTATAACGCCAACCTTTAAACCCAGTTGTGAAGCCCTGATCGCGGCAACATAACCACCAGGGCCGCTGCCAATGACTATAATATCGTAATTCATTTTTTCGGATTTTCGGAATCCGCGAAGTTAGATAACTTTGGGGTTTCAGGCAAGTTTTGGGAGTGATAATATTGGAAGTCCGTCTGCTTATCCGCTTGTCCGCTTGTCCGCTTGCCCTCTTGTCCGCTATTATTATTTTCCACTGAAGTTAAATTTGTAAAAAATAACCTACTATATTTGTTCCTGATTCAGAAAAAAAATTCTCTAAACATAAATCCATAAAAACTCAAGGAGGTTATCATGTCAAAATACGGTTTCACTACCAAGGCATTACATGCCGGAAAAACCAGTTTTCAACCTGATTCTATGTCTACCCCGATTTATCAATCGGTCGCTTATCCATTCCTAGATGCCAAGGAGGCAGCCGCCATTTCCTCCGGGGAGAAACCCGGTTTTACTTATGGAAGATGGGATAATCCCACAGTGCAGGTGTTTGAGAACCGGATGGCTGCGCTGGAAAATACGGAAGCAGCCATAGCGGCAGCATCCGGCATGTCTGCCACATTCCTGCTGACTCACCGGCTGGTGGGCCCAGGTGATGACGTGGTTTCTTCAAACCGGGTCTATGGCGGTACATTCGGATTGTTCAATGTCGGGCTGCCAAGGATGGGTGCATCTGTCAATTGGGTTACAAATCCCGAATCCATCGATGCCTGGGCTACAGCCATCACCCCACGTACAAAGTTCATTTTTGTGGAGACCCCAAGTAATCCAGCATTGTTTATTGCTGATATCCCGGCATTGGCTGCGCTGGCAAAATCGAAAAAAATTCCTCTGGTTGTTGATAATACGATTGCAACACCTGCCCTGCAACAGCCTATTCTGCTTGGCGCGGATATAGTAGTTCATTCAACCACCAAATACATTTGCGGCAATGCAACGGCCCTGGGCGGCATAGTTTGCGGTTCACATGAATTGATCAACGGTATCCGCCAGAACGACATCCGTTACCTGGGTCCGGCCATGGCGCCTTTCAATGCCTGGCTTAACCTTCTCGGACTCGAAACACTTGCACTAAGGATGGATCGCCATTGTCATAATGCCATGGTAGTTGCTACGTTCCTTGAAAAACATCCGAAAGTGAATTTTGTGAATTATCCGGGACTTGAAACCAACCAGTATCATCACCTGATCAAACCACAGATGAAAGGATGCAGTTCACTGATGTCATTCGAATTGAAAGGAACCTATGATCAGGCTACCCGTTTTATCGATTCACTGGTGATTATCACCCACGCCACACATCTTGGAACCTGCAAGTCCATTGTCACACACCCGGCATCAACCACGCATTCGGCGATGGGAGAAACAGAAATGCGAAAGGCAGGGATCTCACCCTCCATGATCCGTTTTTCAATTGGAATTGAAGATGAAACCGACCTGATCAACGATTTGTCACAGGCGTTTGATGCTATTGATAAGTATGTGAAATGAAAGAAGAATTGACTGGAAACACCTATCCGTAGGCCTATCAAAAAGTCAGCGAATGATTATGTTATTGAAGATATGACGCAACCTGGAACTAACCCTTACCTCGAAGCTGCTGAACGTGCATCGCAATGGCATGCAGAATACCGGCGAAAAATGAAATCCTGCCGATTCGACACCATTGCCGTTCATGGGATCTATTCCATGCAGGAAGCCCTTGATTTCAACCAGGGATCCATCATTGAACCCATCTATATGTCGACCTCCCAGGGATACCGCGATGCCGATGAAATGGAAGCAGCCCTCGGTTACAGGATCCCGACGTGGTGCTATTCAAGGATTGCAAACCCGAGTATCTATTACCTGGAAGGTGTTTTATCTCTTTTGGAAGGATTTGGCGGGGATTTCGAAACTTCCTGTATTGTTACATCATCCGGGATGGCAGCCATCCAAAGCGCCATCGACCCATTCCTTGTGACCTTGCAAGGTCAATCTGCTGACACCATAAATTTTGTCGCTTCGGCTCAGGTCTATGGCGGAACCTACCAGCAGTTCAGGATGCGCAAACAGTGCGACCGCAACATCGAATGGAGAAAAGTGATCCATACAACCGATCTTCAGGAATGGGAAAGCCGGATCGATGAGAATACGCGTTTTCTCTATGGCGAACTGCCCAGCAATCCTGGCCTCGGATTCTTCGATATCAAAGCAGTCGCCGACGTGGCCCATAAACACAACATTCCTCTGATCATCGATTCGACGGTTGCAACCCCGGCCCTGTTAAGGCCTCTTCTTTACGGGGCCGATATTGTGGTGCAGTCGGTGACGAAATCGCTTTTCTCCAGCGGCTTTGGGATCTGCGGAGCAGTGATAGCACGGAAAAACATTACCAGCAATATCGACAATCCCGAAATGAAGGCCGACTTTGCCCAATACCTGAAATTATTGCCTAACCGGGATAACGGGCCTAACGTTTCTCCGATGAATGCAATCCTTGCGTTGAACGATATCCGCACTATCCGTTCAAGAATGGATCTCTTCAGCCGGTCATCCGCTACGGTAGCAGGATTCCTTGAAAAGCACCCGCATGTGGATTATGTTGATTACCTGGGATTGGAGTCCCATTCGTTGCATGAACTGGCTAGCCGTTACATGTTTTTAGTGGATTCGGAATTTGATGAAGTGTATAGAAAGAAGATAAATCGTTTCGGCCATTTGCTGTCGTTCCAGATTAAAGGCGATGCAAAGAATACACGGGAGGTGTTTGACGCGCTGACCATGATCTGGCGGGCCACCGACCTGGGAAGGATCAAATCAGTGGCTACCATTCCTGCGATCTCAACACATTTGCAGCAGGGAGAGGAGGGAAGGAACCTGGCCGGGATACCGGATAACCTGATACGTCTGTGCATCGGAGGTGAACATCCCGATGACATCATCAAAGACCTGGACCAGGCATTGTCGGTTCTGGATGGGTTAAAAATCAATATGACCTTCCCCGAATTTTCTGCCGGAGGCGCCTCTTCAGCACTGATTAATAAAGAAGAATAATATTATGCCGGATCCAATTTTATTCTATTCCACGAACCGGAAAACATCACCGGTAACTTTTCCGCAAGCCCTGCTCAAAGGTATTGCCCCCGATGGAGGGTTATTCATGCCGGAGCGGATTCCTGTTATTGATCAGGCTTTTTTTACCAAGTATGCAAATCTTCCCTATAACGAAATTGCCTTTGATGTGAGCCGGAGATTCCTTGCCGGCCAGATCCCGGAGGAAGAACTCAAAAAGATTGTAAAAGATTCCTATAATTATCCGGTGCCTATTGAACATGTTACCGGCAGGAATTACATTATGCGGCTGGACCAGGGACCCACCGCTTCCTTCAAAGATTTTGCCGCCCGCATGATGGGCAGGCTGATGCAGTATTACCTGCACATTGAAAACCGAAAGCTGCTAATACTTACGGCGACTTCGGGAGATACCGGCAGCGCTGTTGCCAATGCTTTCTATGGTCTCGATAATGTACAGACCGTCATTCTTTTCCCGGAAACAGAAGTCACCGACCGGCAACGGAAGCAAATGACCACTTTGGGGAAAAATGTTCATGTTCTTGCGCTTAATGCCAAATTTGATGACTGCCAGGCATTGGTGAAACAGGCTTTTGCAGATCAGGCACTGGAAAACCTTTCGCTTTCTTCAGCCAACTCCATCAATATCGGCCGCCTGATCCCTCAAATCATTTATTACTTCTATGCCTGGTCCAGGGTACATCTTACCGCATCTGAAAAGATAATCTTTTCCGTTCCTTCCGGGAACTTCGGCGATATGATGGGAGGCGTCCTTGCCATGAAAATGGGACTCCCGGTCGGGAAATTTATCATTGCCACAAATGAAAATGATGAATTCCCGAAATACTTGCAATCCGGCGTTTATTCTAAGATCGAACCCTCCAGGAACTGCATCTCGAGTGCCATGAATGTAGGCCATCCCAGCAACCTTGCACGGCTGGTGGATTTGTACGGAGGCATGATGGATGAGACAGGGAATATCCTGAAACCGGCCGATATGAAAACGATGCAAAAGGATATCTGGTCGGTAAGCATTACAGATGATCAAACACGGAAGGCCATCAAAGAGGCCTATGATACTTATGGGGTGGTGCTGGAACCTCATGGGGCAGTTGGATGGGCCGGACTGATGGATTACCTGAAATCGGAACCTTCGACCGGTCAGGATCCATTATGTGTATCGATTGAAACAGCTCATCCCGCAAAATTCCCGCAAGAGATCATGAAAATATTATCGATCGATCCTGAACTGCCACAAAGTTTGCAAGGAATTGATGAAAAACCCGAAATGTTTGAAGAGATATCGAATGATTACAACGATTTCAAAAAGTATTTGCTGAAAAAATTTAATTAACTTATGTACATCGTTTGCTCCGATCTTGAAGGTGTTTTTGTTCCCGAAGTATGGATCAATGTTGCCGAGAAAACCGGCATCCATGAACTGAGACTTACCACCCGTGATGTTCCTGATTACAATGTCCTGATGAGATCCAGGATTAAGATCCTTGAAGAAAAAGGGCTGAAGCTGAAAGATATCCGGGAAGTGATCGCCCAGATCAGGCCGCTTGAAGGTGCCCTCGAATTCATTGCATGGCTTAAGGAACGGACACAGCTCATCGTGGTTTCCGATACTTTTATCCAGTTTGCCGAACCTTTGATGAAACAACTGGGCTATCCCACCTTGTTCTGCCATTCCCTGGTGATCGATGAAGAAAACAGGATTGTCGATTACAAGCTCCGTCAGAAAGATCCCAAGCGTAAAACCATAGAAGCGTTGCAGGGAATGAATTACCAGGTGATCGGGATGGGAGATTCCTATAACGACATCACCATGCTCAAGCAGGCCGAAGTAGGAATCTTATTCCGTCCGCCGGATAACGTTGTGAAGGATTACCCGGAGTTGCAGGTGGTTCACGATTATGAGAAACTAAAGAAGATCCTGGTCAATTACATCTGATCCCGGGATCAGACTTCTCATCTTCTCAATTTCCGATTTCAGATTTCAGATTTGTGATGTTCCGAATCTTGTAGCATATACCTTCCTGGGAAACTCACCTTTTGCATACCCGACCTTCCATTCTCCCTTCACAAGGGCTTCATCTGCATAGGCCTCTATCACTTCTCCGATGAACAGGTTTTTATCTCCTGTTTCTATAACTTGCATGACTTTACATTCCATATGAGCTAAACACTCACCAATAAAGGGAGCTTTTACTTTGCGGGCAGCTAGTGGGGTCAATCCCGTTTCTTTAAATTTATCAACCTGATATCCCGAGTGGAAACCACAATAATAAATTTTCGTTTTTAGCTCAGATGGGGGAACGTTTACAATAAATTCTTTGCTCTTCTTGATCAACCCTGATGAACATGAATTTTTCCCGATGGCACAAGCTATAAGCGGAG